>JBGSVG010000231.1:0-4187 GCA_041753095.1 Sphingorhabdus sp.
CGAGGGTGTCATAATTTGCCATGTCAGGCTTTGGCCGGACTGCAAAGAGCCCGCCTTGTCGGGGTATAGCAACGCCGCGTTGATATGCCGCGCGATCCAAAATCGTAATGTCGCCGCGCCCACCGCCACCGTCTCCCGAAAAGCCGTGACTGTTGGTATGAAGGGCAATGATCGGCTGGCCTTCGAGTCTTTGGTTAAGGAAGGCAGCAGTAAATGTCGGCGTTGCCGCGTCGAAATTACGGTTCGGATCGCATTTGGTTACCGTTCCAGCCCTTACACCGCATACACCACTACCTTGCTGTGTCCGCGAGCTACCCGCACCCGAGTTGACCGCCAACCCAACTCCGCCATACTCTTTCACGGCATTAATCATGGCATCAAAAGCAGCATTTTCATCATCATGCGGTACCATCCACAACGGCCCTTCAGGCTTATTTGTGTTTGCAAATCGAATGATGTGCCAATCAAATCCGTTTTCGGAAAATCGGTATTCGCTAATTTCGATCCCATTGAAAAAACCGGCTCTGCCAATGTTACGAGCTATATCGTCGTCATGTGGTTGGAGGGCTTCGGCCTGAACCGAAACCCACGCTGACACGCCCGCTGCCTGAACTGGCAAGGCCAACGCCGATAACATGCATGCAATTCGAGTACGCATCATTGGGCGATCCGTAAAAACTGAACAGAAGACTTCTCAGCCCAGCATGAAATTGGCAGCGGATGATCGCAATATTCGCCATCAAGCAACACACCGGTCATGTCATCGTCGCCCAAAATTGTTACCTGAGACATTGCGCCCAGATCATCATGCGGCCCGTCGCGGAAATCGCGGCGTAGCCATGCAAGTCCATGCCCCACCATATCGCCGATATTGTTGGCGCGGATCGCAATAACGGAAAGCGTAGCGCTATCGATTGGCTCAACGAACACACCTGCATAGGCCTGCTTGGCGCGGCCTTCAATCCAGACACCTTCATTGGCCAAGGTTTCCGACCAAGCCGCCGGAACCATTTCCTTAAGCGCAGCAACGTCGCCCTGCCTTATTACTTCGCGCACCTCCCCCCAGCGGGTCGAAGGCCCGACGGTAAGTCCGGTGAGAATTTCCTTATCCCCGAGTCGTATAATTGGAACTGGCGAAGCGTCTGGTTGTAGATCGCGAAGGTGCAAGAGCACATCAGGCAATGCCAATTCACCATGCAACCGCCGCGAAAGCAGGTTCATAGTTCCGCCCGGAAGAACCAGTAGCGATCCCTGCCAGCCCGCCAATTTCTCGCATAGGCTATTAATTGTACCATCGCCGGATACGATGGCGACTGTTTCTACATCTTTTGCTTCGATAAATGCCCGATCAGGCAATTCGTCTTCCGGCAAAGTCACACGTCCGACAATTTCAAACCCGCCTGACCGCAGGCCGTCGAGCAACACATCCTCACTAACCGCCGTCGCGCTACCGCTATTTGCGTTGGTAATGAGGAGTGTACGCTTCATGCCCCCATCAACGCGTTATCTTCTTATAAGTTGCACGGTGCGGACGGGTGGCTTCATCGCCGAGGCGCGCAATCTTGTCTTCCTCGTAGGATTCGAAATTGCCTTCGAACCATTCGACATGGCTGTCGCCCTCGAATGCAAGTATATGTGTTGCTAGGCGATCCAGGAAGAAACGGTCATGGCTGATGACCACGGCGCAACCAGCGAAGCTTTCCAATGCCTCTTCGAGCGCTGACAAGGTTTCTACGTCGAGATCGTTGGTCGGCTCATCGAGCAACAGCACGTTGCCGCCCTCTTTGAGCATCTTCGCCATGTGTACGCGGTTACGTTCGCCGCCGGACAACTGGCCAACCTTCTTCTGCTGATCAACGCCCTTGAAATTGAACGCCCCGACATAAGCGCGCGTTGGTGTTTCGTGCTTTCCGAGCTTCATGAAGTCGGCACCACCGGAAATTTCTTCCCAGACATTCTTGTTGGGATCGAGATCATCGCGGCTCTGGTCAACAAAACCGAGCTTTACAGTTTCGCCGATGTCTACCTCACCTGAATCCGCTTGTTCCTGTCCGGTAATCAACTTGAACAGGGTCGATTTACCAGCGCCGTTCGGCCCGATAACGCCAACGATACCGCCGGGAGGTATCGAAAAGGAGAGGTTTTCGAACAATAGCTTGTCGCCATATGCCTTGGACACATTCTTAACTTCAATTACCTTGCTGCCAAGGCGCTCCGGCGTCTGAATAACGATTTGAGCCTTGCCGGGAGTGCGGTTCTCCTGTGCTTCGACCAGCTGGTCGAATGACTTGATGCGCGCCTTGGATTTGGTCTGTCGTGCCTTCGGGCTCTGCCGTATCCATTCAAGCTCGTCTTTGATCGCTTTCTGACGACCTGAATCCTCGCGGGCTTCCTGTTCGAGGCGCTTGCCCTTCTTTTCCAGATAGGTGGAGTAATTGCCTTCATAGACAAAATACCGGCCACGATCGAGTTCGAGTATCCAGCTGACCACATTGTCGAGGAAATAGCGGTCATGGGTAACGAGGATAACGTTACCCTTATAATCAACCAGATGCTTTTCCAGCCACGCCACCGACTCCGCATCAAGATGGTTGGTTGGTTCGTCGAGCAACAGGATGTCGGGCTTTTCCAACAGTAGCCGCGTCAACGCAATACGGCGGCGTTCACCGCCGGACAGGTTAGTCACCGGGCTGTCGGCAGGGGGGCAGCGCAACGCATCCATCGCAAGCTCCAACTGACTATCGAGCGACCAGCCATCTACCGCATCGATTTTTTCCTGCAACGTGCCCATTTCTTCCATAAGCGCGTCGAAATCGGCGTCTTCGGGCGGGTCCCCCATAATCATCGAGATTTCATTGAACCGGTCCACGAGGTCAGCCACAGGACGCACGCCATCCATCACATTTTCACGCACGGTCTTGGTTGGATCAAGCTCAGGTTCCTGCGCCAGATAGCCCACGGTGATATTCTCGCCGGGCCAGGCCTCGCCGGTGAATTCGGTGTCCATACCTGCCATGATTTTCATCAATGTCGATTTACCCGTGCCGTTCGGTCCGACAATGCCGATCTTGGCATCAGGATAAAATTGAAGATTGATGTTGCTCAGAACGGGCTTGTTTGCCCCTGGGAACGTCTTGGTCATTCCCTTCATCACGTAGCTATATTGCGCGGCCATGGGGTCGGTTTTCTCTCATATCTTGAGGGTCATTTGTTGCCGCCTCCCTAGCCGCGCGTCCTGCGTGTCGCAAGCGGGATTGTAAGTCGTTGACTGCGTCGATAGGGTGTCGCGTATGAAGAAAAAAATCCTGTTGCTGGCCGCCAGCATGTTTGCCGCCCTCCCTGCTTATTCTGCGCCTCAATCCCCAAAGGACAACCCTTTGGAGGCTGGCCTAAAGGATGACATTGCGTGGGACATTGTCGAAGGCCTAACTACCGAAGTGGGGCCGCGGCAGGCTGGTACCGAAGCGGAGGCGCGTGCTCGGATATGGGCGGTCGCGAAGCTGAAATCTCTGGGTTTGAGCAACGCGCGCATCGAAGAATATCAGATGCCAACATGGCTGCGCGGTGAAGAAACCGCATATGTCACAGCGCCCTTCCCGCAAAAATTGCACATCAGCGCCCTCGGCAACAGCGGCAGCACAGGGGACTCCGGACTTGAAGCCGAGATTGTTTATTTCAAAACCATCGATGATTTGCGTACGGCACCCGATGGAAGCCTGAAGGGCAAGATTGCCTTTGTCAGCCACGCGATGAAGGCAACGCAGGATGGCAGTTCCTATGGAGCATTTGGTCCTGCCCGCTTTGTCGGCCCCAATATAGCTGCAAAAAAGGGTGCAGCGGCGATCATCATACGCTCGGCCGGCACCGACTATCATCGCAATCCGCACACCGGAAATACCAACTTTGAAGCTGGAGTTACTCCAATCCCCGCCGGTGCATTATCGCTGCCCGATTCAGAAAATCTCGAACGCATTATCGCGCGGGGGAAGCCGGTACGATTGAAATTGAATCTAACACCCAGAAACATTGGCCTGCAGACATCGGGCAACGTCATTGCCGACATAAAAGGTTCGGATCCCAAATTGCCGATGATCGTCATCGCCTGCCATCTCGATAGCTGGGACTTGGGCACTGGCGCGATCGATGATGCAGCCGGATGCGGGATCATTACTGCGGCGGCGTTGAAG
>JBGSVG010000232.1:0-3335 GCA_041753095.1 Sphingorhabdus sp.
GGTCCCAGGATAAAACCCAGCCCGAAAGCCGCACCGACTTTGCCGAAACTCGCAGCGCGATCTTCGGCTGTCGACATATCGGCCATTGCCGCGTTGGCCGGGCCAAATACCGCGCCAAAACCGCCGGCGATTGCGCGGCCAATGAATAGCCAGATAATGGATGGCGCGAATCCCATAAGCAGGAAGTCAGCGCCAAATCCGAAGAGCGACACCAGAAAGATCGGCCGCCTGCCGAAACGGTCGCCGAGATTGCCCATCAATGGCCCCATCAGGAACTGAAAAATGCCGTACGCTGCTCCGATCCACGCGCCGATACGGGTCGCTTCAGAAAGGCTGACCTGAGTAAGCTCGCGTATGAGATCAGGCAAAACCGGCATGACGATGCCGAAGCCCATTGAGTAAATGAACACCGTCAGCAGAACAAATCGCTTGGCGCGTTTCTGCAGGATGGGGTCGGTGAACATGCCGCCTCCTGTCAGCGCCGTTCAATTTTGTCCAACTGAATGTAAAGTTGCGCACAAATTTTGGGGGCGGCAAATTGCCATCGGCCGGAACTTCGATTAGCGTGCAGCTGTTATACCAGACAAGTAGGGGTACGGGTTTTGAACGAGCAAGAAATTCCAGCTGATCCGATCGGAACGCGGTCGCCCGCTGCAACTGCTTCTTCGGACAGCGTTGCGCTGGAAAAAAAGAAGTTCGATTTTCAAGGCAATCTTGTTCTCGCAGCGGGTGTGGGCGCTTTTGTCTGGGGATTGGTTTCAGCCGTGGGCACTGGCTGGGGATTGTGGGAATATACCAGCGGTCTCAAGGGTGTGACCTGGGCTTTCTTCCTTGGGCTGGGCGCTATTTTGTTTGGGATATTATTTGGCTGGCGTGCGCGTAAATCAATCGCGCCGCCGCCGCGCAGTCGTCGTTGGGCCGGGATGCTAGTTGCACTTGTCTATGTTGGTTGGGTCGGTACATTCCTGATGGCCGCTTTAACCGTTCCGGCCATCCACGACGTTTCAACCGATTTAGCTGATCCGCCTTCATTCCGTACGCTTCAATTGCGTGCCGATAACCTGGATAATGTTCCTGGAGCGAATGATGATAAAATGAAGGGCCTAACGCCCCAGCAGCGTTGGGTTACGGTGCATCAAAAAAGCTATGGCGACATTCGCTCAGTACGCATTAACGAACCTGTCCCAATGGTGATTGCCAAGGCGGAGCGCCTGGCGAAGGCACGTGGATGGGATATCGCTGTTTCATTGCCTGAAGAAGGTCGAATGGAAGCGACCGAGACCAGCGCTTTTTTCCGTTTCAAGGACGATGTGGTTTTGCGGGTAAAGCCCACCGATACCGGCGAGGGCAGCGTTGTGGATATGCGCTCGGTTAGCAGGGTAGGGGTAAGTGACCTTGGCATGAACGCGAAACGCGTTCGGTCTTTCCTGGCAGATTTGACGGGAACAGTGACGGCAGCGAAATAATCGCCGCCGTCACCCATTGCTTATCGCTTCGGTGTAAGCTTGAGCAAGCGGCCCTGTGATCCTGCGCGTTCGTCTTCAAGTACCCAGATAGCTCCATCGGGACCTTGCTCGACTTCGCGGATACGCGCGCCCATGTCCCATTGGTCGGCCTTGCTGGCGCTCTCGCCATCCAGTTTTACACGCACCAGCGCCTTTGCACCGAGGCCTCCAATGAATGCGCTGCCTTTCCAGTCCTTGAACATGTCGCCTGAATAAATCATCAGGCCGCCCGGCGAAATCGCTGGGTTCCAGAACACTTTGGGGGCTTCGAAGCCGTCGCTTGGTGCATGATCAGGGATGTCGTCGGTAGATGCGCCGTAATTGCGACCATTTGACACTTTCGGGTAGCCGTAATTGGCGGCTTTCTTGACAAGATTCAGCTCGTCGCCGCCTTCTGGCCCCATTTCCTGATTCCAGAGCCGACCTTGCGTATCGAATGCAATCCCGAGCGGGTTGCGGTGACCATAGGACCAGATTTGCGACTTCACGCGGCCCTGATCGTAAAACGGGTTATCAGACGGGGTCATGCCGCCATCGGTGAGGCGCACAATCTTGCCCAAATTCTGGTTCAGGTCTTGCGCCGGCTGAAATTTCTGTCGTTCGCCGCTGCTGATATATAGCATGCCGTCGGGACCGAAAGCCAAACGATGACCATAATGGCCTTGGCCCGAGACCTTTGGCTCCTGCCGCCAAATGACCTGAACGCCAGTCAATATGGGCTTTTCGCCAGTCATTTCGAGCGTGCCACGCGCCACCGCAGCGCCATATCCGCCTTCACCAGCTTCGGCGTAGCTTAAGTAGATATATTTGTTGTTCGCAAAATCGGGATGCAAAATGACATCGCCTAATCCGCCCTGTCCGCCATAAGCGACAGCGGGCACGCCCTCAACGTCGACAACCGCGCCCTCATTCTCCCACAGCTTGAGCTTACCCTTTTTCTCGGTAATCAGCGCGTGCGGCGTTCCAGGTATAAAGGTCATCGCCCACGGTTCTTCAAAATCAGCAACCACAGCTATGTCGAACGGTTTATCGCTGCTGTTGGCGGGGGCCGAGTCACTTACCGCTGGCTGGCAAGCGGCGGCCATTCATGACGCGCTAACGAGGAATGGGAGTTGTTTCATTTGGGGGATGCTCCTTTGCTTTGTCGTGAATGCAAATGGGTGGTGATTGTTCCGATAGCAAGACACTTGCATAATAGGCCGTGCAGGCATATACGGATGTCATCCTTACATTGTGAGACTTTGAAAGGGCTGGCGCCATACGGGGCCGGCACCCAGAAGCCTTGCACTGCATCAGAAAGAATGAAGTTGCCCGATCTGGATAAATTGACTGCGTTGATTGCGCCCGAAGCTGAAGCGCTTGGCTTTGCGCTGGTGCGCGTTGCGTGGTTTGAAACCGGCGGGCAGGGGAGCGACGAACCGACCTTGCAGGTGATGGCCGAACGTCCCGACACGCGGCAGCTTGGCATTGATGACTGCGCTTCGCTTTCGCATCGGATTTCCGACAGGTTTGACGAACTCGACCCGATTGAGGAAGCGTATCGCCTCGAAGTGAGTTCCCCCGGTATCGACCGTCCGCTTACGCGGCTCGCAGACTTTACCGATTGGGCGGGGCATGAGGTTAAGGTCGAGCTTGCCGAGCCGATGGATGGCCGCAAGAATATCCGCGGGAACATTGTTGGTATTGATGACGAGAATATCCTCGTCGACGACCGCAAGTCGGGCCGCCTGACATTCGCATTTTCCAATATGGGTAGCGCCAAGCTGCTCTTGACAGACCGCCTGATTGCGTCGACTGCGCCCATCAACAGCGATGGGGCCGACGAAGTAG
>JBGSVG010000233.1:0-13880 GCA_041753095.1 Sphingorhabdus sp.
GATAATCGCGCCTTCGATACCTTGCTGGTTAAACGTAAACAGCCCGACCGTCACAATCGCCATATGCGCAACCGACGAATAAGCGATGAGCTTCTTCATATCGTTCTGCACCAAAGCGACGAGCGAGGTGTACACCACCGCCACCATCGACAGGCCAAACACTAAAGGAATGAAGTCAGCGCTCGCCTCTGGGAACATCGGCAGCGAGAAGCGCAGAAAGCCGTAGCCGCCCATTTTCAGCAGCACGCCAGCCAAGATCACCGAGCCCGCAGTCGGGGCCTGGACGTGCGCGTCGGGAAGCCAAGTGTGCACCGGCCACATCGGCATCTTGACCGCGAACGATGCGAAAAAGGCCAACCAAAGCCATTTCTGTGCCTCGACCGGGAAGTCGGTGTTGAGCAGGGTCGGAATATCGGCGGTACCGGCAAACTGGATCATCCACAGCATCGCGATCAGCATCACGACAGAACCCAGCAATGTGTAGAGGAAGAATTTGTAGCTCGCGTAAATCCGTTCTGCGCCGCCCCAGATGCCGATGATCAGATACATCGGGATTAGGCCTGCTTCAAAGAAGATGTAAAACAGCATCAAATCTTGCGCCGCGAACACGCCGATCATCAGCGTTTCCATCAGCAGGAACGCCGCCATATATTCGCCGACGCGGGTGGTGATCGACCGCCAGCTTGCGCCAATGCAGATCGGCATCAGGAATACTGAGAGCATGATCAGGGTGAGCGAAATACCATCAATACCGAGCTTCCAGCCAATTGGGCCGAACAGCGATGCACTCTCGGTAAACTGCCATTGCTGGCCTGATGGATCGTAGCTTAGCCACAACCACACACCGAGCAACAGATTGAATAACGTGGCTGTCAGCGCAACAATCCGCGCCATTTCAGCGCGGGCGAACAGGCACGCAATCGCCGCAAGCATCGGCACCGCGAGCATGACAGAAAGAATGGGGAAATCAGCTGCGTTCATTATGCTTGCACCATCATCCAGCTGACCGCCGCGACGAGGCCAAGCAGCATCACCAGCGCGTAACTATATAAATATCCGCTCTGCATTTTGACGGCCATCCGGCTGCTAAAACCGACCACCGCGGCTGAACCATTGGGGCCAAAGCGGTCGATAATCCCGACGTCGCCCTGTTTCCAGAACAAGCGGCCAAGCCAGAAGGCAGGCTTGATGAAGATCAGGTTGTAGAGCTCGTCAAAATACCATTTATTGAGGAAGAAACGATAGATTGGGGCAAATGTCGCAGCCAAACGCTGCGGCGCATCCGCAGAGCGCTGATACATCATGTAAGCTAGGCCCAATCCAGTCAGCATTGCAACGGTTGACGACAGCTTCACCCACATCGGCACTTCGTGCATCGCGTGCATCAGATGCTCATTAAAATAGAGCGTGCTGTTCGCCCAGAATTCCTTGCCGGTTTCGGCTTCCATAAAGCCGTTATGGAACAGGAACCCGGCAAACACCGCGCCGATGGTCAATACGCCGAGCGGTACCAGCATTGATAGCGGGCTTTCGTGCGGGTGGTAGCCGCCGGTGCTGTCCTCCGCTGTCTCGGGCGTTTTGTGGACGCTGTGCTGGATATGCTCACTCTGGATCCAGCGCGGCTTGCCGAAGAAGGTAAGGAACATCAGGCGCCACGAATAGAAACTGGTCAGCAACGCCGCCAAAACGCCAATCGCAAAACCATACATGTGATAGGTCGAACTGCTGGCAAAGGCGCTCTCGATGATAGCGTCCTTCGAATAGAAACCAGCAAATCCGCCGACTCCAACAATGCCGACACCGGTGATCGCCAGCGTGCCCGCCATCATCGCCCAGAAAGTCAGCGGGATATGTTTCCGCAAGGCACCATAATAACGCATGTCCTGCTCATGATGCATCGCGTGGATGACTGAGCCTGCGCCGAGGAACAGCAATGCCTTAAAGAACGCGTGCGTGAACAGATGGAACATCGCCACGCCATAAGCGCCGCTGCCTGCGGCAAAGAACATGTAGCCCAATTGTGAACAGGTCGAGTAGGCGATCACGCGCTTGATGTCGTTTTGCACGAGACCAACGGTCGCGGCAAAAATCGCGGTGGTTGCGCCTACGATGGTGACGACGTTGAGCGCAAACTGGCTGGTTTCGAACAAGGGTGACAGGCGGCATACCATGAATACGCCTGCGGTGACCATGGTCGCAGCATGAATCAGCGCGGAGACCGGCGTCGGCCCTTCCATTGCGTCGGGGAGCCAGGTGTGAAGCCCCAATTGTGCCGATTTGCCCATCGCACCGATGAACAACAGCACGCAGAGTAGGCTCATCGTATCAACGCGGTAGCCAAGGAAGCCGATGCTCGAACCAACTTTGTCAGGCGCTGCAGCAAGGATTTCCGGGATCGACACCGTACCAAACAACCAGAACACGCCAAATATCCCGAGCATGAAACCGAGATCGCCGACGCGGTTGACGACGAACGCCTTAATGGCGGCGGCATTCGCGCTGGGTTTCTTGTACCAGAAACCGATCAGCAGATAGGACGCTAACCCAACGCCCTCCCACCCGAAAAACATCTGAACGAGGTTGTTCGCGGTAACCAGCATCAACATCGCGAAGGTGAACAGCGAAAGATAGGCGAAGAAACGCGGCTGGTCTGGATCTTCCTCCATATAGCCCCAGCTATACAGATGGACGAGCGCCGAGACGGTGGTGATGACCACCAGCATGACCGCAGTCAGACTATCGACGCGCAGTTCCCAATCGAAGGTCAGGTCGCCCGATTGCACCCATTGCATTACCGGCGCAACATAGGCGGTTTCGGCTCCGGTCAGGAAACCGATGAAGATCGGCCAGCTGAGCAACGCGGCTGTGAACAGGCCGGCGGTGGTAATTGTCTTTGCCGCCAATGCGCCAATGAACCGCTGGCCAAGCCCTGCGACCAATGCTGCCAGCAGCGGCAGGAAAACGATGATATGGATCGAAGTCACTACGGATTTACCCCTTCATCCGGTTGACATCGTCAACGGCAATCGTGCCGCGACCACGGAAATAGATGACAAGGATAGCAAGACCGATAGCGGCCTCACTCGCCGCCACGGTCAGCACAAACATAGCGAAAATCTGGCCGGTCAGGTCGCCGAGGAACGCGCTGAAAGCGACTAAGTTGATGTTCACCGCGAGCAAAATGAGCTCAATCGCCATCAGGATGATGATCACATTTTTCCGATTCAGGAAAATGCCGAGCACACCCATCACGAACAATATGCTGCTGACCACGAGATAATGTTCGATGCCAATCATAGCTCAACCCCCTGCCCGACCGGCTGATTGACGTTGCGGGTAGCATCTTGAGGGCGCCGCATATTCTGGCTGGTGATATTCTGCGCCTTGGCGCTGTGGCTCTTGCGGTGGGTAAGGACGATGGCCCCGACCATCGCGACCAGCAGAATCAAGCCGGCGCTTTCGAACAGGAAAATATATTTGCTGTAGAGCAGATTGCCGATGGCTTCGATATTCGGCACGTCGCTAACTGCCGCAGTGCCATCAGGCGTCCCCAGCTTCACCGCGCCAGCCTTGTACGCTCCAATACCAAGCACCAGTTCTGCCACTAACACCACCGCCAGCATCAAACCCAGCGGCACATTTTTGACAAAGCCTGCGCGCAGTTCGGCAAAGTCGATGTTCAGCATCATCACTACGAACAAGAACAACACCGCGACCGCGCCGACATAGACGAGGACCAGCAACATCGCGATAAACTCGGCGCCGATCAAAACCATCAGCCCTGCAGCATTGAAGAACGCGACGATCAGCCACAGCACGCTATGCACCGGATTGCGCGCAAAAATTACCATCGCGGCGGACGCAATCAGCAATGCGGCGAAGATATAGAAGGAGAGGACCTGAATCACTATGCGCCGCCCTTACCGATAGGCCGCATCGGCGGCAAGGTTCGCGGCGATGGCGCGTTCCCATTTGTCACCGTTGGAAAGCAGCTTGTCCTTGTCGTAGAGCAATTCCTCGCGCGTTTCGGTTGCATATTCGAAGTTCGGCCCCTCGACGATGGCATCGACCGGGCAGGCTTCCTGGCAGAATCCGCAATAGATGCACTTGGTCATGTCGATGTCGTAGCGCGTCGTGCGGCGGCTGCCGTCCTCGCGTGGTTCTGCTTCGATGGTAATCGCCTGCGCCGGACACACCGCTTCGCACAGCTTGCAGGCAATGCAGCGTTCCTCGCCATTGGGATAACGCCGAAGCGCATGCTCACCGCGAAACCGCGGGGACAGTGGGTTCTTCTCGAACGGATAGTTGATCGTTGCCTTTGGCTTGAAGAAATATTGCAAGGTCAGCCAATGCGCCTTGACGAATTCCCACAAGGTGAAGGATTTGATGAGGTGGGTGATCATGCGCCGCTGCCTTTTCCACATTTGCCATAAACAGCGGCCAGAAACGGACGTTTTGAACCATCTTGCTCCGAAACAAGGGCTGTTGGCGTGATCAAAATTAGCAGACTCCCGTCTTTCTGCTTCGCATAGTTAAGCAGCGATCCGCACATTTTATCAGTCAACAAGCAAGGGCCGGACGAAAGAAAAATTACTGCGCCAGCGCCTTCGCCAGTGGAAAAAATTGGGTTCTTGCCGCTCATTTGAATCGGACTTTTTTCCCATATGACCTCAAGGTCCTTTTCCGACATCTTCATTTTGAAGCTGAGCGCCTCTGGAGGAAGACCCTCCATCGGTTGCAACGTCTTTTTGCCATCAGCCGTCGTCGCAACTTCAGGTGCGCTAACTCGGCAATCGTAGTTATCTGACGCCGCAAATGAGGCAGAGCTGGCGAGCAATGCAAGGAAACTCAAAACTGTCTTCATGCCCCGTACCTCGTCAGCATCAAATACCCGCTCACCAAAAACACCCAGAACAGCGATATCGGCAGGAATATTTTCCAGCCCAGGCGCATCAGCTGGTCATAGCGGTAACGCGGTACGGTGGCTTTGACCCAGGCGAAGATAAAGAACATCAGCAGGATCTTGCCGAAGAACCAGATGATGCCCGGAACCATATAGAGCGGCGCCCAGTCGACCGGCGGCAAATGTCCGCCCCAGAACAGGATCGCGTTGAGCGCGCACATCAAAAGCACGTTGGCATATTCGCCGAGCCAGAAGAGCGCGAATGCCATCGACGAATATTCGGTCTGGTAGCCAGCAACGATTTCGCTTTCTGCCTCGGTTAGATCGAACGGTGCGCGCGCGGTTTCGGCCATCGCGCTTATCAGGAACATGACGGCGATCGGGAACAGTAACGGGTTCAGCGCATAAGCGTTGATGAAGCCAAAGATATGGCCCTTCTGCCCCGCGATGATCCCGCCCATGTTGAACGTGCCCGCCCACAGGACGACGCAGATCAGTATGAAACCGATTGAAACTTCATAGGAAATCATCTGCGCGGCGGCGCGCATCGACGAATAGAATGGATATTTCGAGTTCGAGGCCCAGCCCGAAATGATGACGCCGTAGACGCCAAGGCTGCTGATCGCGAGAATGTAGAGCAGGCCGACATTGATGTTCGACAGCACCACGCCATCGGCAAATGGAATGACCGCCCACGCCATCAACGCGACGGTGAACGTGATAATCGGTGCTATCAGGAACAGACCGCGGTTCGACGCGCTCGGGATGATGGTTTCCTGGAGGAAGACCTTCAGACCATCGGCGAAGGATTGAAGGATACCGAACGGACCGACCACGTTGGGGCCGCGGCGCAGGGCGAAGGCGGCCCACAACTTGCGCTCGGAGTAGATTATGAGCGCGACTGCAAGCATTAGCGGGAAGGCGATGAGGAGTATGCCTGCGATGGTCGCGGTGAACCACGCAGCGTCGTAGGACATGCCGAGGGTTTGGAAGAAGGAGGTCATTCCGCCACTCCCAGCTTATCGTAAATTGCGACCAGCACCTGAATCATTGCTCCATTGGCAATCAGATAAAGCGCTTCCAACGACGCATCGAAAAGAGTCTTGGATTTTACCAGACCGGCGACACCTTCTAGGCCGTTGGCTATCTCGGGCATTGTGACCAATTCAACGTAAGTATTCCCGAGGTACCAAACGAAGTAAATCGCCGCTGACACATAGAAAAATTGTGGGGCACGCCGGAGCGCTTTTGGGATAGCACTCATTCCGCTGCCTCCAAAAACTGTTCATTATGCACCAGCTCCGCCGAGCAGCGCTGCATTGTCTCCGACGCGCGACAGATAGCGTTAGTCAGGTAGAAATCCTTGATCGGATAACCGGCGATTTTGCCGCTGACGGCGGCGGGTAGCTTGGGTTCGCTCCAGCCATAATTGGCGAGGCCTTCAACGCCCAATGCCGGAACTGCCTTCGCCATTTCGGCACGAAGCGCTTCGATCGTATCGAACGGCAAACGCTTGCCAAGCACATCGGACAGCGCCCGAAAAATCGCCCAATCCTCACGTGCATCACCCGGTGGGAAAACCGCGCGTTCGCCACGCTGAACGCGGCCTTCTAAGTTTACGTAGGTGCCGGATTTTTCGCTATAAGCTGCGCCCGGCAGGATGACGTCGGCATGATGCGCGCCGTTGTCGCCGTGGTGGCCGACATAGACTTTGAAGGTTCCAGCAAAGAGCGAATAGTCGGCTTCGTCTGCGCCAAGGAAGAAAGCCAGCTTCGGGTCCTTCGCCGCCAATGCCTTGATGCCGCCATCATGCGCATAGCCGAGCATCAACCCGCCCATCCGCGCCGCTGCAAAATGCAGGACGTTGAATCCGTTCCATCCATCTTTGACCAGCTTATACTTCTTGGCAAAAGCCAGCGCCGCGCCGTGGACGCCTTCGTAGCGCAGTGCACCGCCGCCGACAATAATCGCGGGTTGTTCAGCATTCTTTAGCGCGTCGGCAAGAGTTTTGGGTGCCTTAGCCAGCGCCGCCAGATCATCGCCCAGCCATTCGACCTTGTAGGTCAGATCCGTGACGGGTCCGATGGCAAAAACCTTTGCCCCGCGCTTGCGAACGGCCTTCTGAATGCGCGTATTTACCAGCGGAGCCTCCCGCCGCGTATCGCTGCCGACGAGCAAAATCACATCGGCATTTTCGATGCCTGCGATGGTGGTGTTGAAATTGACCGCACTTAATGATGAGGTGTCATAAGCCAAGCCGGTCTGACGCCCTTCGAGCATCCCTGCCCCAGCCAATTCCCGCGCCGCGAACATTGTTTCGCAGTCGACCAGATCGCCCGCAATCACTGCTGCTTCGCCCGACCAGTTCGCACGAACCGTTTCAAACGCCTCGGCCCAGCTCACTGCGACCAGCTTGCCGTCCTTGCGCACATAAGGCTTGTCGAGCCGACGATGAGTCAAACCATCGACCGCGTGGCGTGTCTTGTCGCTCGCCCATTCCTCGTTCACATCGTCGTTGATGCGAGGCAATGCACGCAGCACAGCACGCCCCCGGCTGTCGAGGCGGATGTTGGTGCCGACCGCGTCCATCACGTCGATGCTTGGCGTTTTCTTGAGCTCCCACGGCCGCGCTTCGAAAGCATAGGGCTTCGACGTCAGCGCGCCGACCGGGCACAGGTCGACGACATTGCCCGACAGTTCACTGGTCACCGCGCGTTCGAGATAGCTGGTGATCTGCATATTCTCGCCGCGCCCGATTGCGCCGATTTCCTCGATGCCGGCGACCTCCTCGGCAAAACGGATGCAGCGCGTGCACTGAATGCAGCGAGTCATCACCGTCTTGACGATGGGGCCCATATATTTCTCGGTCACCGCGCGCTTGTTCTCGTCGTACCGGCTTGCGCCGCGACCATAAGCGATGCTCTGGTCCTGCAAGTCGCACTCGCCGCCCTGGTCGCAAATCGGGCAGTCGAGCGGGTGGTTGATGAGCAGGAACTCCATCACCCCTTCGCGCGCCTTTTTGACCATCGCGCTATCGGTCTTGATGATTTGCCCTTCGGTGGCGGGCAGCGCACAGCTAGCCTGCGGTTTGGGCGGCCCGGGAGCAACCTCAACCAGACACATGCGGCAATTGCCCGCGATGGACAGCCGCTCATGATAGCAAAAACGCGGAATTTCCTTCCCCGCCATCTCGCACGCCTGCAAAACAGTTGCGCCTGCCGGGACTTCGATTTCGAGGCCGTCTACGGTGACTTTAGGCATCAGTTGCACTCACAACATTTCGACCGAAGCGGATTGGCTCAAGCAATCTCCAGTTCGGCAATACTACGGCAGCGTAAATCGCTGGAATTAGGAACAAGAGCCAGCTTGGATATGCTTCCGCACCTTCGGGGGGAAGCAGGTAAAGCACTGCAATTCCGATAGCCTGACCACCCAGATACAAAATTGGACCCCAAGCTTTCATCTTCCAAAGTCCAATAATTGAAGCGCCAGCCACAATGCTAGTTCCCAATATCCATGAAGCGCGCATCGGCGAAACGACCTGCACCGCAATATAAACCGAGTAGCAGTTCAGCAGCCATGCCAAAGCCAACAGCACGCAAAGCACGGTAATGGACATCGGCCGTTTCATTCCGCCGCCTCCAACATTCCGCCGCGCTCTGCAATCCGCCGCTCCATCTCGGGACGGAAATGCTTGATTAGTCCCTGGATCGGCCATGCCGCCGCATCGCCCAGCGCGCAGATGGTGTGGCCTTCAACCTGCTTGGTGACTTCGAACAAGGTGTCGATTTCGGAGACGTCGGCATTGCCTTCGCGCATCCGTTCCATCACGCGCCACATCCAGCCCGTGCCTTCGCGACACGGCGTGCACTGGCCGCAGCTTTCGTGTTTGTAAAAATAGCTCAATCGCGAAATCGCGCGAACGATGTCGGTCGACTTGTCCATGACGATAATCGCTGCTGTACCAAGGCCGGAGCCGACTTCCTTGCAGCCGTCGAAATCCATCGGCACGTCCATCATCATCGCGGCGGGCACCAGTGGCACCGACGATCCGCCGGGGATGACCGCGAGCAGATTGTCCCATCCGCCGCGAATGCCGCCGCAATGCTTTTCGATCAGCTCGCGGAACGGGATGCTCATTTCTTCTTCGACGACGCAGGGCTTTTCGACATGGCCCGAAATCTGGAACAGCTTGGTGCCGTGATTATTCTCGCGGCCAAAGCTTTTGAACCACGCCGCGCCGCGCCGCAATATGGTCGGGACCACCGCGATGCTCTCAACATTGTTGACCGTCGTCGGGCAGCCATAAAGGCCCGCGCCTGCCGGGAATGGCGGTTTCAGGCGCGGCTGGCCCTTCTTGCCTTCAAGGCTCTCGATCATCGCGGTTTCTTCGCCGCAGATGTACGCGCCCGCGCCGCGGTGGACGAAAACGTCGAAATCATAGCCGGACTTGGCGGCATTCTTTCCGAGCAGCCCTGCCGAATAAGCCTCGGCCACGGCTTTTTCGAGAACCTTGGCTTCGAAAATATACTCGCCGCGAATGTAGATATAGGCGGCGCGCGCGCGCATCGCGAAACCGGCGATCAGCGCGCCTTCGATTAGCTTGTGCGGATCATGGCGGATGATCTCGCGGTCCTTGCAGCTACCGGGTTCGGATTCATCGGCATTGATGACGAGGAAATTGGGCCGCTCGGGCGTCGGAGCCTTGGGCATGAAGCTCCACTTCATGCCGGTCGGGAAACCTGCACCACCGCGTCCGCGCAAGCCCGAAGCCTTCACTTCCTCGATAATCGCGTCCTGGCCGACCTTCATCAGGGCGGCAGTCTTGTCCCAATCGCCACGCTTCTGCGCCGCTTTCAGGCCGAATTCCTGATAGCCGTAGAGGTTGGTGAAAATGCGGTCTTTGTCTTGCAGACTCATGCCAGACCTCCGAGCAACAACCATGCGCCACCGGCGATCAACAAGCCGATGACGGCGAGTTTAATAATGCCGGTCAGCAATTTCCACGCAATGAACGCGGCGACGGCGACGCCAATTAGGGGAAGCCATTCCATCAGTTTAGCCTCGCGCTCAAAAGCCCGTCATGCTGAACTCGTTTCAGCATCCATCGTGCAACCGAGACCGAAGAGCAGAGAGGCGAAATGGACCCTGAAACAAGTTCAGGGTGACTTTGGGTGGTAAGGGTTAGCGCTCGCATCACCACTCCCCCCGATAGTCGTGGTTCTTGTCGACCATCGCCTGCAGGCTCGTCGGTCCACCATAAGGTTCCACGGTGTGCCGTCCGGGCAATTGCGTACCGATCTTGGGCTGCTTGCCATCGGCAAGGTCGGCGAGAATACCGGTCATACTGTCGTAATCAAGGTCTTCGTAATTATCGTCGTTGATCTGCACCATCGGCGCGGACGAGCAATTGCCCATGCACTCGACCTCGGTCAGCGTGAACAGGCCGTCGGGCGTGGTCGCGCCTTTGACGAGACCGCGGTTCTTACACGCCGCCATGATATCGTCCGACCCGCGCAACATGCACGGCGTTGTGCCGCACACCTGCACATGGAAACGGCCGACGGGCGCGAGGTTGTACATGGTGTAGAAGGTCGCAACCTCATAAGCGCGCATATAGGGCATGCCGAGATATTGCGCGACATATTCGATTACGGGCACTGGCAGCCAGCCTTGCGTTTTGGTTTCTTCACCCACCTGCCGTTGGGCCAGATCGAGAAGTGCCATCACCGCCGATTGCTGACGTCCAGCGGGGTAGCGGCCGATGTAGACGTCGGCCTTCTTCTTATAATCCGGCGCAAAGGCAAAACTGCCCCATTTCGCGCGGGTTTCGGCTTCATCGGGGATGTGTGCTGCGTCAGCCATTGTTCACACCTCGAAATTTGTTAAGTGCCCACCACAATGTAGCGATCACCAAAGCGCATACTCCAAATAAGATTGGCTGCCCCGTGAGCATCACCAACGGCATGCCGATCAGTATGCAAAGTCCGAAAAAAACAAGATAAGTTCGTTGCTGGAGTGTCACCGGTCACACTCCCCGAACACAATGTCGAGCGCGCCCAAAATCGCGGTGGTGTCGGCCAGCATATGCCCGCGCGACATGAAATCCATCGCCTGCAAATGCGAAAACGCAGTCGGGCGGATTTTGCAGCGGTATGGCTTGTTGGTGCCGTCCGATACCAGATAGACGCCGAATTCGCCCTTGGGGCTTTCGGTCGCGACATAGACGCTGCCCGCGGGAACCTTGAAGCCTTCGGTGTAGAGCTTGAAATGGTGGATCAACGCTTCCATCGACTGCTTCATCTCGGCGCGCTTGGGCGGCACGATCTTGCGGTCGTCGCTGCACACCGGGCCTTCGGGCATTTGCTGAAGGCACTGTTTCATGATGCGGATCGATTGGCGCACTTCCTCGACGCGGACCATGAAACGGTCATAACAGTCGCCGCGCGTGCCGACGGGGATATCGAAATCCATCTTCGCATAAACGTCATAAGGCTGACTTTTCCGGATATCCCACGGAATGCCCGCAGCGCGGATCATCGGGCCGGAAAAGCCCCATTTAATCGAGTCTTCGCGGGAAACAATGGCGATATCGACATTACGCTGTTTGAAGATGCGGTTGTCGACGACGAGCTTCATCGCGTCCTCGAACAGACGCGGCAAACGGTCATCGAGCCATTCGCCGATGTCGGTCAGAAGCTTCAACGGCACATCCTGATGCACACCGCCTGGGCGGAACCACGCGGTGTGCATTCGCGCGCCCGAAGCCCGCTCGAAAAAGCCCATGCAGTCTTCGCGTGCTTCATACAGCCACAAACCCGGCGTCATCGCGCCAACATCGAGAATATGGTGTGCGATGTTCAACGTGTGGTTCGAAATCCGCGTCAACTCGGCGAATAACACGCGCAGATATTGCGCACGCAGCGGCACCTCAAGGTTCAGCATCTTCTCTATTGCTAGAACGTAGCTGTGCTCCATGCAGAGCGGAGATGCATAATCGAGCCGGTCGAAATACGGGAGCGCCTGCAAATAGGTTTTATGCTCGATCAGCTTCTCGGTGCCGCGATGCAGCAGGCCAATATGCGGATCAAGCCGCTCGACGATTTCGCCGTCAAGTTCCATGACGAGCCGCAAAACGCCGTGCGCCGCCGGGTGTTGCGGGCCGAAATTGATCGTGTAATTCTGAATGACTTCGTCACCGGTGGTCGGCGCGAGATCTTGGCTAAGGCTCATTGCGGTTTCTCCGCTTTTGGCTTGCGGACACTTCGCTTCTTCGCCTGTTCATTGGCGGCAGCGCCTGCCCCGGTTTGAGAAGGCTTATCCGTCGTCTTTGGATCGCTCACCTGCGGCGGTGTTCCGCGCGGTGGTTCACCGGACTTGATGACTTTCTCGTCGCCAGGCAACGGATAATCCGCGCCTTCCCATGGAGAGAGAAAATCGAAATTGCGGAAATCCTGCGCCAGTTTCACGGGTTCATATTTCACGCGTTTTTCTTCTTCGGAATAGCGCAGCTCAACATAGCCGGTCAGCGGGAAATCCTTTCGCTGCGGGTGGCCGGTGAAACCATAATCCGTCAAGATACGACGCAGGTCTTCGTTGCCCGAAAAAAGCACACCGTACATGTCGAACACTTCGCGCTCGAGCCAGCCAGCGACGGGCCAGATTTCGGTGACCGACGGCACTGCCGTATCTTCATTAGTGCTTACATGGACGCGGATACGGTGGTTTTTGGTCAGGCTGAGTAGACAGTAAACGACCTCGAAACGCGGATCGCGGTCCGGCCAATCAACGCCGGCGATTTCCACTAGTTGCTGATATTCGCACTCATCACGCAACTGCACCATCACGCCAACCAGCGCATCGCGATTCACATAGAGCGCGACTTCGCCAAATTCTTCCTCAACGGAGACAAGGTCCTTGCCCAGCGCCTTCTTAATGGCAGCGACAGTACCCTTCGGCTTTTCAATATGAGGTGCGGGATGGTTCACCGTTCAAGCGTCCCCACCCGGCGGATTTTGCGCTGCAATTGCATGATGCCATAGAGCAATGCCTCGGCAGTTGGCGGGCAGCCGGGAACATAAATATCCACCGGTACAATCCGGTCGCACCCACGCACGACGCTATAGCTATAATGATAATAGCCACCACCATTGGCGCAGCTGCCCATCGAAATCACATATTTCGGTTCGGACATCTGGTCATAGACCTTACGCAACGCCGGCGCCATCTTGTTGCAGAGCGTACCAGCGACAATCATCACGTCGGACTGGCGCGGAGAGGCGCGCGGAGCAATGCCGAATCGTTCGAAGTCATAACGCGGCATATAACCGTGGATCATCTCGACCGCGCAGCACGCAAGCCCAAAGGTCATAGGCCACAACGAACCCGTCCGCGCCCAGTTGAACAGGTCCTCGGTCGAGGTCACGACAAAACCCTTGTCGCTGACTTCGCTGTCGATATCCTTGAAGAAATCGGCGTCAGACGCGGCCGGTGCTTTTTCGATCACTCCCATTCGAGCGCTCCCACTTTCCACGCGTAAATGAAGCCGATGACCAGTTCGAACAGGAACAGCATCATCGTGCCCCAGCCCACCCAACCGGTTTCACCAAGACTGACCGCCCAGGGAAAAAGGAATGCGGCCTCGAGATCGAAGATGATGAACAGGATTGCAACAAGATAAAACCGTACATCGAACTGGCTGCGCGAATCCTCGAACGCCGGAAAGCCGCATTCATATTCGGCCAGCTTCGCTTCAGTCGGCTGGTGCGATCCGGTCAGCCGCGAAACGCCCATCGGCAGGAACACAAATGCCGACGACAACAGCAGCGCCACCACGAGGAACAACAGTATAGGCAGATATTGCGACAAATCGGTCAAAATCAGACTCGCTTTTGAGGGCGTTAAACTGCGGCACCTCTAGGGGGATGAGCGGCCTGCCGCAAGGCCTCGAAAGCGCTTTTTACGTCGATTTTGCTGT
>JBGSVG010000234.1:0-5852 GCA_041753095.1 Sphingorhabdus sp.
AACCCTCGGTACCGGATTTACCAGTACGACGGTTTAGCAAACCGTTGGTTTCAGCCACTCACCCACGTCTCCAGCGCGTTTGGCATCGGGGGCCTATAGCGGCGCGTTTCGCGGGCTGCAACGGTTATTGACGCTGGCAGCACACTGGCGACAAATTTGGCGGTTCATTCACTCTGGCGATTCATTCTGGCGCAAATAGGACTCGGGTGGTCGCCCGTTCATTGTGCGCTCATCCGCAAGATTCATATGGTTCACCTCATATATTGGGAGAAGTGCGTGATGCACATGTCGGTTCAAAAGCAGGGTTTTGCGGTATATTGGAAACGGCTGTCGCTGGTGTTTGCGGTCGCTTTGTTCGCCACAGCCCCGAGCAGCGCACAAATTACCAACGTCGACCCGAACGAAGCTATCGACGCCGATCTTGGTACGCCGCCGCCCGTCGCCAACCCGCAGGCCGAAGACAATGTGACGGTGCAGGATGGTGTCCCTACCGACGGGGCGGCCCCCACCGTTCAGGACAACAGCGCCGCCCCGGTTACACCATCAACCCAGAACACATATCAGGAAGACGATTTGATCGGTGCTGCTGAAGGCGTATTCGGCAAGGGTGCGCAAGGGCTTGGCAAGCTGATCGAAGACATATTGAAAAAGCAGGGTCGGCCCAATGCTTATATCGTTGGCCGTGAGGGCGGCGGTGCGTTTGTCGTTGGACTGCGTTATGGCTCGGGCACACTCAATCACAAAGTGGAAGGGCAAAAGCCGGTTTACTGGACGGGGCCCTCGATTGGCCTTGATGCAGGCGCCAACGCTGGCAGTACCTTTGTGCTTGTCTACAATCTCTACGACACCGAAGACATTTATAAGCGTTACCCATCGGGCGAAGGCGTGGCCTATCTGGTCGGTGGTTTTAACGCCAGCTATATGCGCCGCGACGATGTGGTGCTTATCCCGATCCGTGTTGGCGCGGGGCTACGGCTGGGTGCCAATGTTGGCTATATGAAATTTTCGAAGAAACAGCGCTGGCTGCCGTTCTAACGCGGGCGCAGGTCTTCCATCCGTTTGAGATAACGCGCTAGGACATCGATTTCGAGATTGACCTCGCGCCCGACGGCCAGGTCATTCAGTGTCGTCATTTCGGCGGTATGGGGGATAATATTCAGCATGAAATGCGCGGTGCCGTCGGGCTGATCCGATATGTCATTAACGGTGAGCGAGACGCCATCGACAGTAATCGATCCCTTGGCCGCGATGTAAGACGCAAGCGCAGCAGGGGCCGAAACTGTCACTTTCCAGCTATCGCCAATTTGCTCGTTTGAGACAATCCGACCGACGCCATCGACATGCCCAGTGACGATATGTCCGCCCAGTTCGTCGCCCACCTTGAGCGCGCGTTCGAGATTAAGCCTTGTCCCTTTATGCCACATTCCCGATGCGGTGCACGAGACGGTTTCTGCCGAAGCATCGACCGCAAACCAGCCTTCGGCCTTGTCGACAACCGTCAGGCAAACACCCGAGCAAGCGATCGACGCACCGATTGCGACACTATCCATGTCATATCCGCAAACGATAACCAGGCGCAGGTCACCGCGCTTTTCCGCCGAGATGATGGCGCCGATGTCGGTGATGATTCCGGTAAACATGAAATTGAGGCCCTTGGTCTATTTCACTGCTTCGTAGACTTCGAGACGGTCATTGCCAAGGCGGCGCGTGTCAGAAAGACGCCAGCCTCCGTGTGCGTCATCCAGCGTCGTCAAACCAATGTCGCCAAGGCACGCTGTGCCAGAACCTATCAATATCGGCGCACGATAAAGCAGAAGCCGATCAACCAGCCCGGCGCGCAGGAATGCCGACGCCGTTATCGCGCCGCCCTCGACGAGCAAATTATTGCAGTCGAGATTGCCGATTTCCTCTGGAGCACGGATGACTGTCCAGCCATTCGGCGCAACGCCGCTGCCTAACATGATCCGGCGCGGTTTTTGGTTCTCCATGCCGGGCAAACGTACATCGAGTGCCGGTTTGTCAGCGCGAACGGTCCCTGCCCCGACCAATATTGCATCGGACCTCGCCCGTTCCAAATGTGTATGGGCTCTCGCTGCCTCGCCGGTGATCCAGCGACTTGTACCGTCGGCCATCGCGATCTTGCCATCGAGCGAAGTCGCAAGCTTTAGTGTTACAAAGGGTCGATCACGCCCAATCCGTGAGAAAAATCCGGCTAGAGCGTGCTTCGCTTCGTCGGCGCATATTCCGGTGACAACTTCTATGCCCGCCGCGCGCAACATCGCGAATCCATCGCCGGACATTCGTAGGTCGGGATCTTGTAAAGCCGCAACGATGCGAGCCGGGGATGCGTCGATTAAGATGCTCGCGCAGCATGGTCCGCGCGTCGATTCATGCGCACAAGGCTCCAGCGTGACGTAGATAGTCGCGCCGCGCGCTGCTTCACCCGCTGCCGCTAATGCCATTGCTTCGGCATGGGGTCGGCCGCCCAGTTGCGTCCAGCCTCTACCGACTACAATTCCGTCTTTGACAATCACGCAGCCGACGGACGGATTGTTACCCGTTTGGCCCACACCACGCTCAGCGAGCGACAGCGCGGTCTGCATGAAGCGGCGGTCATCAGGGGCGCTTATTTCGTCGCTCCAGGCTGAACGGCACTGGCGCGTTGTTCTGCCTTTGCTTCACGCTCAATTCGCTCGACATCCATCCCGACAGCGCGACCAAAGGCTTTATACGCTTCCTTCTCTCGAGCGCGAAATTCGTCCTTCTTCTTCTGTCGCTCCGCAATCCAAGCCTTTGACTCTTCTATACTGCGTGTGGCGGGCCAGCTTTCGAAATAAGTGACTGTCGGAGGCGGTGGCTTCGCCTTCTCGAGCGAATCCAGATAGAAAGTGTACATAATGATTGCTGTAGGCACGCAGGCTGCAAGGAATAACCACGGGCTGTGATTGCCCGATGTTCGCAGAAAGCCGACTAGGTCGGAACCCGCAGCACGAAAGGAGACGTCTTTGAAAAAGGGCATGGCTCTCAATAGGGTGGGCGAAGCATGATTTCCAGTGCCGGATTCACGCCGCGCCCGTTCTATTGTTCAGCTGATGTCAAAACGAACAGTCAGGGTCTGCCAATCCTCTACAGAAACACCGTCGCGCGTTGCGGGTTTGAACCGCCAAGCCCTTAATGCCTGTTTTTCTGTGGCTTTGGCAAAATCGGCATCGCTGGCTCTCAATATTTGCACCTGCCGGACGCGGCCATCGGTTCCGACTAGCACGCGCACGGTTACCGTTCCCTCGATTTCCAGGCGTAATTTGCCCACCGGATAGTCCGGCTGAAAATCTCGGGCGAATCGCGGATCGCGCAGCGCCGCCTTGAATATCGGGATTGGTGGCTTCGGCAAATCGCGGATACTCTCAGCCGCGTCATCATCGCCGCCAATGCCGTCGAAAATCGTACCTGCGGCTGTTTCCTTTTCAGTCACAGTCGGCCCCGCTTTGGATGGCTGCAGAGTTTCGACAATCTGCTTGGGCTTGAAAATCGGTTCTATTTGCTGCGTTTTTTTGGGCGTATCGGCCTTGGGCTCAGGTGGCGGCTGCAAGGTTATCGGATCAGCAATTATCCGCTTTCGAGGTCCTTCCGGCTGAACCACCAAAGGCGACAATGCCACCGCCAATATGATCGAGCCATTGACCAAAATTGCAGCACCCATGCTCGCCGGATTGCCGCGCCTGTTTTCGTTTACATAACTCATATCGGGTCTCCTCTCTCCCGTGTCTGGACAAGGAGGCCGGAGCGGCAGTGCAAACGACCCACTCCGGACTCACCTCGCATTAGTTATGTTATACTATTACATGCCTAGCTCAAGTAAATTCGTTGCTGCGGATATCAGCCGCTGCGGAATGCGTTGGTGATAGGATAACGCCGGTCACGCCCGAAATTGCGCGTGCCGAGCTTTACCCCCGGAGGGGCCTGCCGGCGTTTATACTCGGCGATATATAGCAAGCGTTCAATTCTGGTCACCACATCGCGATCAAATCCGCGCGCGACGACCTCATCGACCGATAATTCTTCCTCAACCAGTGCGTGCAGCATCTTGTCGAGCACCGGATATTCGGGAAGCGAGTCACTATCCTTCTGATCCGGCCGCAATTCGGCGCTGGGTGGCTTGTGAATGATGCTCTCGGGGATAACCGGACCCTCGGGACCCAGTCCGATGCGTGGCTTGTGCTTGTTGCGCCATTCGGAAATGGCGAACACTGTCATCTTGTAGGCATCTTTTAGTGGATTATAGCCGCCTGCCATATCGCCATAAATGGTGGCATAGCCGACGCTCATCTCGCTCTTGTTACCTGTCGTCATCAGCATGTGGCCGAACTTGTTCGAAAGCGCCATCAATGTCACGCCGCGGATGCGCGACTGGACATTTTCCTCGGTTATGTCGACTTCGCGGTCGGCGAAACTGCCCGACAGCATGACGTCAAACGCCTCCACCGCAGGCGAAATCGGAATAATGTCGAGCCTGCACCCAATCATGGCCGCGCATTCAGCGGCATCGTCCATGCTGGATTGACTGGTATAGCGGCTGGGAAGCATGACGCACCAAACCCGCTCCGGCCCTAGCGCATCGGCCGCGATTGCGGCGCATATTGCGCTGTCGATCCCGCCCGACATGCCGAGGACCACGCCCGGGAAGCGATTTGTGTCCACATAGTCGCGCAAGCCAACTATCATTGCACTGTAAATGTCAGCAGGATGGTCCTCCCAAGCCGCCAATTCGCCGTTTTCGCAGACCCAGCCTGCATCACCTCGCTTCCAGTGCGTAACCCGCAACTCTTCGGTCCAATCGGGCAGGTGATGCGCGGCGGTGCCGTCTGCATTTATGACGAACGAGCTCCCGTCGAACACCAGTTCATCCTGCCCGCCGACACGGTTGAGAAACAGCAAGGGCAATCCGGTTTCGACAACGCGCGCGGCGAATACTTCTTCGAGACGGCGATCATCCTTGTCGATTTCATACGGGCTGCCATTGACCGAGATCAGTATTTCCGCGCCGCGTTCAGCCAGGTGCTTCGATACCGGCGATAGCCACCCATCCTCGCAAATTGGCAACCCCAGTTGCACGCAACGAAACGCAACGGGTTCGGGCAATGGTCCTGCAGCAAAAATGCGCTTTTCGTCGAAAGTGCCATAATTGGGCAACTCATGCTTGTAGCGCACAGCGGCAATCCGTCCGCCGTCGAGCAAGGCAACTCCGTTGTAGAGCGCGCCGTTATCCACAAATATCGAACCCACCAACATGGCTGGCCCGCCATCCGCCGTCGCTTTTGCGAGCTCCGCCAGTTCGGCTGCAGCCCGCGCCGCGAATACCGGTTTCAGGACCAGATCCTCTGCCGGATAGCCAATTAGCTGCTGTTCGGGGAAAACAATCAAGTCCGCACCCGGCGCTTTTGCCCGCCACTCAAGCATGGCCTTTGCATTTCCGGAGAGGTCGCCAACGCGCTGGTTAAGCTGCGCCATCGCTATCGTAAGCTGGTTGGTCATCATATCTGTCTATTGTCCACAACCCTGCGCGGCAAGCCGATTGTCAGGCTGGTTCCGCATCGCTAGAGCGACTGGCGAATCCGGTGGTGGGATTTTCGGGAAACAAGCGCATGAAATTGATGACTGGCAATGGCAATCTTCCTCTGGCCAAGGGCATAGCCGATTATCTCGGTCTGCCGCTCACCGATGCCAGCGTCCGCCGTTTTGCTGACAATGAAATCTTCGTCGAAATCCACGAAAATGTTCGCGGTGAGGATATGTTTGTTATCCAGTCGACCAGTCACCCGGCAAACGACAATCTGATGGAACTGCTGATCATG
>JBGSVG010000235.1:0-3240 GCA_041753095.1 Sphingorhabdus sp.
GCTTTTCATTACCCGGCTCCCAGCTCATATAATCATTATAGACCAATTCCGCGTCAGGGAGCAGTTCGCGCGCAGTATGGAACGCCAGATCAACCAGCGTCTCAGTCCCGCCAATCGCACGCGATATTGCGGTTTCGGCAAGAGTTGAATCTTCCATCACGGTTTCGTTCACAACGTCATAGCTCAAGATTTTACCGCGATAGCGATCAGTGACCGTTTTGATGTGTGTGGTCAAAAGCCGGGCGGCCTCCGTCGCTGGATTGGCGCCAAAATCATAAGCTTCGAGCCATGCAGGCTGCCATTTCGGCCGGTGCCACATCAATGTGTGGCCGCGAACTGCCATGCCGCTTTTTTCGGCAAAGTCGACGATCCCGTCGAACGGCGTAAAATTATAGTCGGCGGCATTGGGCCGAAGCGCCTGCCACTTCATTTCGTTTTCGGCGACCAGAATTCCGCAATCCGCCTGCATGACTTTGACATAGTCCGGGTTGCGGAAAGATCCGGATTTCGGACCGCCCGCGGCTATCGCTGAGCCAAAGCGCATACCCTTGGCTTTTGCTGCCGCGTGCAATCCGCCGCTGCCGTCCGCAGCAAAGGCGTTACCGCTGCCGACGGCCATAGCGCCCGCCATTGCTGCCATCGAGGCCAAGGTTTCACGACGTGAGAAATCCATGCTCATTCTCCTGGGTTCAATCGGTAACGTTCAGCGTTGCGGTTTTAACATCGACAGAATTATTGCCCGCCATGATCTCGAATTCGCCCGGTTCGACGACTCGCTGCATCTTGTCGTTCCAGAAATGAAACGCCTCGGTGCCGAGCGTGAACGATATATTCCGAGTCTCACCCGCTCCCAGTGTCACGCGCTTAAACGCCTTCAGGTCTTTGACCGACCGGGTGACCGAGCTCATCTTGTCGCGGACATAAATTTGGACAGTTTCGTCGCCTGCTCGGTTGCTGGTGTTCTTGACCGTCACTGTGACAGTTACATTGCCGTCTTTGCTAATGGTTGGTGAGGACAAGGTCGGCGTGCCCAATTCGAAGGTCGAGTAACTGAGCCCAAAGCCGAACGGATAGAGCGGCGATTTGTCCGCGAACAGATAACCCCGTCGCGCGGTTGGCTTGTGGTTATATACGAAAGGCAATTGGCCGACACTGCGCGGGACTGTGACGGGCAATTTGCCGCCAGGGTTCACGTCGCCAAACATAACGTCCGCCACGGCGTTGCCGCCCTGCTCACCGAGATACCAGCCTTCGAGGATGGCGTTGGCTTCGGTGGCAATCTTATTGATCGATGCAGGACGGCCGTTGATCAACACGACGGTTACAGGTTTGCCCAATGCCTTCAAAGCATCGAACAATTCCTGCTGCTCGCCTACCAGATCAAGACTGTCGCGGTCGCCCAGATGGGTTTCGGCCCAGCCTTCGCGGCTGGTTTGCTCGGTATCGCCGATCGCTAGGACAATCTGGTCAGCTTTACGTGCTGCCTCGACCGCCTCGGCGATAAGCTTTCGATTGGCAGCAGGATCCGCAAGCTTGACTTCATCGGCCCACCAGTCGTCGTCCTCGGTAATCTTGACCCCTTGGGCGAACACCACATTGGCGCGGTTGCCAACTTTCGTCTTGATGCCTTCAAGAATGGGAATGGTCACAGGCGGCTGGCCATAATAGCCTCCGAGCCGTGCGACGTTGGCGCTTGGGCCGATGACCGCAATCGTCGGCTTTTGATTGCCAAGAGACAGCGGTAAAGTCCCATCGTTTTTGAGCAGGGTGATTGACCGCTGTGCCGATTTTCGTGCCAGCGCCTTTGCCTCGGCGTTGTTGGTGATTTTGACCGCTGCGTCGGCATCGGCATAGGGTTTTTCGAAAAGGCGAGCCCGAAACTTCATATCGAGCATGCGCCGTGTTGCCTGATCGATGGCAGCCTGGGACACCTTGCCTTCGCGGACCGATGCGACAAGCGTTGAAAACGCTGCGCCCGTTGGTAGATCGGAGTCCACCCCGGCCGCCAATGCAAGAAGCGCTGCACCGGCATTATCTTTGGCGATATTATGCCGCCGCGCCATCTCCTCGATGGCGTAATAGTCGCTGACCACCGCGCCCTTGAAGCCCCATTCACCGCGCAGCACGTCTGTCAAAAGCCATTTGCTCGCATGGCTGGGAACCCCGTCGATTTCATTATAGGACGCCATCACTGCCTGAATCCCGGTGCGTTTGACGACCTCCTCGAACGGAGGGAAGAAATATTCGCGCAACGCCCGTTCGGAGATATTGGCGGGACCGACATTCGTCCCGCTTTCGGGCTGGCCGTGGCCGGTCAAATGCTTCAGTGTCGCAAATACTTTGCCCGGTGCCAGTGTGTCCGCCTTGTTTACGCCCTGTAGCCCTTCGACGGCAGCTACGCCCATTTCGCCAGTAAGATAGGGGTCTTCGCCAAAGGTTTCCTCTATCCGCCCCCAGCGCGGATCGCGCGCAACATCGACGACCGGCGAAAGCGCCAAATGGACTCCTCGAGCGCGAATTTCACGGCCGATGACAGCGTTGATCTCGCGTAACAAATCGGGGTCCCAGCTCGAAGCCAGAGCAATTGCCTGCGGGAAACTGGTTGCATCAAGCGCGGCGTAGCCGTGAAGGCCCTCTTCGTGCATCAAGATCGGAATACCCAGCCGAGTCTGGGTAATGGCATGCTTCTGCAATGCATTGACCAGACGGATCGTCCCGCGAATATCACGGCCTTTGGTTGTTCTGGGCGAAGCCGGGCCTTTGGCATCAGACGGCCTTGCAAACTGGCCGATGCCATTAGGAAACTTCGCCGACATTTTGACGGGATCAAATTCGCCTTTGTCGTCGAATATTTCAGGCTTGTTGTCCCAGATTGTGATGATCTGTGCGACTTTTTCCTCAAGCGTCATTCGAGCCAGCAGGTCGTTGACACGCGCTTCTAAAGGGGCCTTTGCATCTTTGTAGACTGCATTTGCCGGTACTGCATTTTGGGCATAAGCGACGCTCGAAAAGCTGGCTGTCGCGGAAACCGATGCGGCGCATAATAATATTGCTAGCGCTGATATTCTCACTGGCTCTCTCCTGCTTTTGACGCTTGAACTACGCCATTATGATAGCGCTACCATGAACGAAGCATTGGCGCCCGTCAATCTTTGACATGCATCATTGCATCTGACTGGAAAAGCGCGGCAAAGCGTGGCATGGCATTTGACAAAAGGGGGACTGAATAGAAATATGGGC
>JBGSVG010000236.1:0-25653 GCA_041753095.1 Sphingorhabdus sp.
AGCCCGCGAAACGCGCCGCTATAGGCCCCCGATGCCAAACGCGCTGGAGACGTGGGTGAGTGGCTGAAACCAACGGTTTGCTAAACCGTCGTACTGGTAAATCCGGTACCGAGGGTTCGAATCCCTCCGTCTCCGCCACTACCCTGTTTTCACCCATCCCGAGCTGACCGCCGAAAGCCGCAGAGTACTGCGGCTTTGCGGGTGATTCGGGTCCTCATTTGTCCATGGCAATCCACCGGTGTGCGATTTTGAGTGTGGGAATAAATGTGGGAATATCGACACCATGGGTAGACTATCTGCAAGCGCTGTGAAGACAGCTGTGAGGCCGGGACGGGTCAGTGATGGCGACGGGCTGTTTCTGGTCGTCAAGGAGGGCGGCGCCAAAAGTTGGGTATGCAGGGTGCAGCGACACGGTAATCGTCGTGACTTTGGGTTGGGCAGTGCGTCGAAGGTAAGTTTAGCCCTCGCCAGAGAAAGAGCGCGCGAAGTGCGCGCGTGGATTGAGCTTGGTCTGGACCCCGTATTTGAACGGCGAAAGATTTTAGGCTTCCCGACATTCAGGGAGGCCGCAGCCAAAGTCTTGGCAGCAAGTAAGAAGAGTTGGCGCAACGCCAAGCACGAAGGGCAATGGCTAAGCACAATGGAAGCCTATGCCTTCCCACAGATCGGCGATGTGAAGGTCAACGACATAACCGGTCCCATGATCCGCGATCTGTTGGCTCCGATCTGGCTGACCAAGCCCGAAACGGCAAGGCGGGTGCGCCAGCGGGTTGGGGCGGTCCTGGATTGGGCCTATGCCTCTGGCTACCGCGAAACCGAAGCGCCCATGCGTGCGATCACCAAGGGGCTGCCACGCCAGCCCAAAAAGGACAATCACTTCGCGGCCATGCCGTATGACAGGGTGGCAGCATTCATAACGGTGCTACGTAAGAAAGAGTCATTCAGCCGCCTTGCGCTGCAGTTTGCGATCCTGACCGCTGCGCGGTCAGGCGAGGTTCGTGGAGCCACCTGGGATGAGATCGACCTTGAGACGGGCCTATGGACAATCGCGGCTCCCCGCATGAAGGCAAACCGCGAGCATGTCGTCCCGCTGACCGAACCTGCCTTACGTATACTGAGGCGTTGCGCAGAACTTAGGCTGCCGAGCAGCAATCTTGTGTTCCCAGGCATGAAGCGCGGGGCACCGCTATCCGACATGACCCTCTCCAAACTCATGAAGGAGATGGGTGAGCCTTACACCGTTCATGGGTTCCGTTCAGCGTTCCGCGACTGGGTATCCGAAGAGACCAATCACCCAGGCGATGTCGCAGAAGCAGCCCTTGCCCACGCCATCGGCAATAAGACCGAAGCTGCCTACAGGCGGGGTAATCTGCTTGATAAGCGCCGCATCATGATGGCTGAATGGGCAAACTATATCGCACGGAAGAGAAGCGGGTGATGCTATTCTCATTCCGCCCAGTGCCCCGGAGGCAGTGCAAGGCACGACAAGAGGTGGCGCATTTCTTGTTCAGCACACAGTGCGTGTTGTTGCTTGCCAACCCAGTGCCAAACTATCAGAGTAATCAGCAACATGCGCACTGATCTCGATCACCTACCGGCAGCCAAACAGCGGGAGCTGGACCATGTGCGCGCGATCATCTTCGAAGAGTTCGAAGACGCGCTGGTGCTTGCCAAACATGAGTGGAAGAAGAAGGGAAAGATCGAAAAGATCATCCTCTACGGCAGTTACGCGCGGGGCGGGTGGGTCGATGAGCCACACACCTCCAAAGGCTATCGCTCAGACTTCGACATCTTGATCATCGTCAACGACAAACGCCTCACCGATAAAGTCGACTATTGGCTCAAACTCGATAATCGGCTTATCCGCGAACTCGCCATCGACAAGACACTCAAGACACCGGTCAACTTTATCGTCCACACTCTAGGCGAGGTGAACGACGGCTTGGCTCATGGCCGCTATTTCTTCATGGATGTCGCAAAGGACGGCATTGCGCTTTATGAAGCCGACGACCGCCAACTCCACGTTCCAAAGCCCAAGACGCCCGCGCAGGCGCTGGCCATGGCCAAAGAGTATTTTGACGAGTGGTTTCCGAGTTCGATGCGCAAATTCAAGTTGTCGAATGACGCACTGGATCAGAAGTTCAACAAGGAAGCAGCCTTCTTGCTTCATCAGACAGCAGAAAGCCTATACCACGGCGTCCTGTTAGTCTGCACTTTCTACACCCCCCATGTTCACAATCTCGGATTTTTACGTACCCAGGCGGAGCGGATCGACATGCGCCTGGTCGATGCCTGGCCACGTGAGCTTCGTTTAGATCGGGCGAGGTTCGAGAAGCTCAAGGAAGCCTATGTGAAGGCGCGCTACTCGAAGCACTACCGGATTAGTGACGAAGAACTGATTTGGCTGGGCGAGCGGATAGAAGAGCTTGGCCGCGCCGTCCATGCGGTCTGCTCGGAACGTATCGCAAAGCTCGAAGCAGCCATCTAACCGAGTTGATTTGGTCGTCGGCGGTGCCTAGCGCCTGCGCGCGACGCAGTCGTCGGAAATTAGCACCAATGATCCGAAATGTCCGTTGCCGGCCGATCGCAATGCTGCTCACACACTTCAGCGGCAGGCTGTTGTCATGCGCCATGCAACGCAGGTACGAGCTTTGTTAGCACACCGATGAGCACGTGAACTAGGAGATAGCACCAATAGCCGTCACCTTACGCCTATAAAGGGCAGCTTACGGGCCATGTGAAACAAAAGCAGACTGACCGGACCCGACAACATTCCGGTCATAGGGGACGGGCTGTGAACTCCAACATTGCGGAAATTCAATGTGCATGAAAGAATAAGGGATGAACGAACGCCAGGTCTTCGTAACTGTCTGCTGTGTAATCTCCGGCGTTTCTCTCGCTGCCGCGCTTGTCATGATGAGTTTCGGTGGCCCCAAGTGGATATTGATAGCGCTGTTATCGGTAGGCTTTGCGGCGTTTATCCCTATCGTGTTTTCTGAGTTTCGGCGGGATTGGCGGACAATCAGCGGCTACCTTGCCTTGCTTGGTCCAATCCGCTTTTGGGCAATGGTCGTTGGAACTGTGCTCTTCATCTTGGTGATTGCCGGTGGCTACACGTGGCTGCGGACGGAGATCGGCTGGCCAGAAGTCTACGGCTTCGGCTGTCGAGGACGGGGCTGCTGGATCGAGAACCTAATTCAAAGCTACAAGTTGTTGCGCGGGGGAAGCGCACCGGAACTGATCCTGTTCGCTTTGCTGTGGTTGATTCCTGCAACCATCGTCGGCTGCGCTATTTACGCGATCTCGAAGAGGCGGGGTCGCGATCCCATTGAGCCAATGGATTGAGGCAGTGATTACGTCCGAAGCAAGGTCCGCTTCCCACAACAATGTCGCCATAGCGGACCGTCAGGACACGACAACATTGCAGACAATCGGAAAATATAGTTAGTCGCTGACCTATGACTGAAGACCAAATCAACAAATTGTGGGCCTTTTCGCGAGGCGACACCGCAGCGCCTGAATTTGAGCTATGGTTCTACGCGCAAAGCAGTCTGGAAGCGACGCTGGGCGATGAACTGTACCACGAACTTCTTTCCGTTGATTACGGGAACAGCGACGAGGTGTGGAAGCTCCGCAAAGAGGTCGCAGACTTGCTTAGCCCCCGGAAGAGGTGCGAATGCCTCACAATTCCAGATATGGGTGCCATCCCGATGGGCGGCGATTTCTATTTCGAAAAAGTCTTCGAAACGCTGGAAAAGAAGGTGGAATTTGGACCCGACAAATGGTGGCTCTATCTATCAAAATGCCGTTGCTGCACTACAGTTTGGCTCATTGCACAAGACGAGCGAATTTATGACGACTTTTTCATGGTCCGAAGCAACGATACAGAATTAGCTGAAGCTCTAGCAGGTCGCTGGCCGCAACAGTTTCTGACCTATGAGCGTGTGCTTGCCGCCGGGCGAAGATTAAGTAACCCGCCGCAGTTTTTAGATCCGATGGCAGGCAGTTTGCAGTGGACGGCAGAAGACCTCTTCGCGGAACGCCCCAATATCTCTGCTAAGGAGATTGGTTATCTCCTTGGAATATCGGATGACCATGCTTCCACCCTATTAAAGTTGGCGATTGGTAAGTCCAAAACTTTGACCTAATGCAATGTCTGCTCCCCACAACAAACTCGCCGAAGCGGTCAGGCCGAGAACGACAACGTTGCGGACATTCATCATCGTGATACAGTCCGGCAATGAAAACAGCTTTCTGGCGATTTGCTTTCAAGATTTACGCTCGGCGCAAACCCTCGAAAGGCGTTGAGCTATTGATGCTATGGGGCGTAGGAGCGATCGCGTTCCTGTATATTATCGCCGTAATCCTCAATCCGACCTTTGCAAATGGGCTGCGCCTCGTGGTCGCTTTGATCGTCGTAAGTGTTGGCTTCGCTCATCGGAGGGTGCGCGTAGAATGGAGTAAGGGGCCCCAAGCGCTTTACGCTAAGGCGTATGCGGTCTCGCGCTAAACGGCGGTTATCGACAACATAGCGGACGTTAATCCTCTTGTGATGTTAGCTATTTAAGCAAAATGTTCAGTGTCTTCGCGCGTTCGAATTTGCTGTTAGCGAAGTCATCGCAACTAAAATATTTGAACTGGACCATTCCTTTGCTGCTCGCGCCCCGGTTGTAGGCGATGATGTTTAATCCATTTTTATCTACCATATAGAACGGCATGTCTCTCACAAACCCATTCTCGAACTTTGCACCGGGGTATCCATACGGCTCGATTTTTTCGGAAGGATCGATAGCATTTCTAACCAGTGATGGAATGTTGCTGGAAATGCAGGATGTTCCAACTGTTGAAAATAGCCTCACGCGAACCACGGGGTTTATCTTCTCAATTTCATAATCAAGGGTGGCTTCCTCATCGCGGTCACAAGAAGGCAGCAGTAAAATCGCAAGAAACAGAACCCACTTCACGCTAATAGCGACGCTATTATAGCTTGTCTTTTCATTGGTCCCTCCAGAAATATTTACATACCAATTTTTAAAAGGCCTGCAATGGCAGCTAACCACAACAATGTCGCTATAGCGGATGGTCAGGATACGACAACTTTTCAGACGTTAGTCATCAAACACGAAGGCAACAAAAGCTGTCATACCATCTACCGCCAGGCACGGTCTTCGGGTGCCTCGATCCGATCATGGAGTCCATAATCGCGGACGACGTTGGCCACGCGCAGCCGATAATCCGCGAACAGGCCATTGCGCCCCTTGCCTTGAGCCAAGCGATGGCCGCAATGTGCTCTCCATTCGGCGAGGGCCACCTCATCACGCCAGAACGACAGCGACACGATCTTGCCCGGCGTGTTCAGGCTCTCGAAGCGTTCGATCGATATGAATCCCTCAATTTTGTCGAGTTCGGGACGCAGGGCCTGCGCAAGCGCGATGTAAGTTGGATTTCCATCCTCAGTCGTCTGAACCTCAAAAATCACCGCAATCACGTTTGGGCGTCCATCTTCAAAAATTCATTGGTCGCAGCCCAAAGCAATGCACGATTCGTCTCAAGATGCGCAAGATGACCGGACCTCGGGATGACGGTGTCAATAAACTGTGCAGCACTGATCCGGGACCGAAACAGGGCAGCGTCGGCATCGGTGCAAACGCTGTCCCATTCCCCCCGCACCAGCAGCGTGGGGCATTTGATTCTTGATGGATCGTAAACTTCCACTCCATTCCATAAGTTATCAAGGTCAACGCCAAATCCGCCAGGTACTTTAACGGCAGGCGGGCTTCTCGAACCCGATTGGGGATCGGTCGCCAGCCAAAGTGGACCCCAATACGCAAGCGTAGGTTCGGCAAGCACAGATGGATGGCCGGCGGGCGTATCACGCACAAAGCGGGTGAGTTGATCGGACACCGTTACCAGTTCCCAAGCCTGTGTAGATTTTGGGTCACCTGCGGCCGGAGCAGCGACGACATTCGGTCCTGGGCGCATAAGTGGCGGTGCAAACAAGACTAACTTACCAACATTTTCTGACCGCTCGCTCGCAAATCGGGCTGCGCAGATACCGCCCCAGCTATGTGCGATCAGTGATACATTTACGCACGACGTTCTTTCCTGAATAAACGCAATAGCGCGACCGATCTGCGCCACGGCGTCGCCAGATTGAAGAGGAACTGATCCGCAATCGGCGGGCAGATCAAATTCACGGGGCCGCTCCGATCCTGCAAAGCCCTGTAAATCCAACGCCCATACGTCGAAGCCAGCTTCATGCAAGCTGTCTTCCCACGACTTGCCATCTGCAAAGCGGTAACCAACCGACAAAGCTGATGGGAAAGTCGCTCCGTGGATGTAAAGCACCGCTGGACGCCCTTTATTCCGCCGTCGTCGCACCTGAATGCGTGGGTTCCCCGGCAGATTGAAATACATCGCGTCACCACGACCGGCAGACACTCTACTGGCCATTATCAAACTCCCAAGCGCCGTCGACGCGGCTACAAAATCTCTTCTATTCATGCTCGCCATCCTTCTGCCAGCGCTAATAAACGAGAGAGCGGTGCTTGTCTTAGACAAACATTTCGTTCATGGTCGAACTATGACTGAGGGTCCCGATTTTGCCGAAGCCGCTAACCTGATGGGCGAACCAGCACGGGCGCGCATGTTGACTGCCATGCTTGATGGCCGAGCATGGACTGCGACCGAGTTAGCTTTGGAAGCAGGTGTCGTTCCGTCCACAGCAAGCGCACACCTAGCGCGGATGATGACCGGCGGGCTGATCAGTGATGTTCGGCAGGGGCGACATCGCTATTTCCGGCTGTCGGCTCCCGATGTTGCAGCTGCGATTGAGGCGTTGATGGCCCTATCTGCCAGGACAACGCCGTCGAAGCGTCTTCCCGGCCCGCGCGATGCTGCGCTGCGCAACGCGCGCAGTTGCTATGGTCATTTGGCGGGAACGACTGGCGTTGCGTTATTTGCACTGATAGCAAATCGAGGATGGATCGAAAATAATGGCGGAGGTTGGCGCTTCGACGAAGCAGGCAGGCAGGCATTTGGTGATTGGGCCGGTGTAGAGGCCACAACACTTACTGCTACTGGACGGGGATGTCTCGACTGGAGCGAAAGGCGCGAGCATTTGGGCGGTGCGCTTGGGCGCGACTTGCTGGCGCTAATGGTCGAAAGCCGAATCTGCTCATTGGGTGTTGGACGTACTGTTACCATAGGGCCTGATGTCGTGGCGCGAATGTCGGCTTTGCCGGTACCCAATTTGTAAGCGGACGGCTCCCCACAACATTTCAGACATTGTCACTACTTCGCGCGTTCCACAAAAGCGGACGTAAAGAGCCTCAAAATATAATCTGAACGACAGGCAAGTTCGGAAGTTGTCGATAGCATTTTACGAGCTCGGGCAAATTGTGGCGCAGTCTGAGTGGATGGCAAGATAAAGCGAGTTGTCTCGCGAGCCGGACTACCGTCCTAAGCCATTGTCTGCACATTGTTTTTTTGGCAGTTTTTGCAAATTTTTCAAAACAACCGGCTGGCAGCTTTTCCCGATTATTTAATGATATCAATGCGATATGTGTCGGCGTTCGCTATTACCGCTTCCAGTAGACCTGCCATTCATACGCGTTGCTACGTCTTCCGACGCTGCCGCTCTTCGCACACAAACCGCCCCTTGCGCATGGCATTCAGACCCTCAATCGTTGGCGAATGAACGAAGATTCAGACCGCTTCGGCATCGCCCAGGATGGGTCGTCAACCGTGGCGATGGTCTTGACGGGTTGCGTGTATATCTAAGAGGTGATGGACGACGTCACCGGGTGAAATTTTCATCGGCACAGTATAATTGAAGCGCTGAATGTCCGCTTTTGGGCCGCATTCCGCCCGACTGCTATGGCGAGTTTGTTGTGGAAAGCTTCCTGTCCGCTTTTAGGAGGCTAGGCCGCATAAGCGGACGTTGAGCCGATCAGCCCGCTCGGCAGCAACGCGCCCAATTGCAATCGTTCACTTGATGCAATGAATGGGCTAGTAGCTGCCATTTGAACCGGGCCCACCGTTGAGCAGCAGGCCCGGCCATCATCTAGAGCTGTTTCCAAAAGACCAGTTTATCTTCTCCCTTGGCATAGAACTCCCGAATTACAGCTTCCCGGCCATAGCCAAGCTGGTCGTAAAATGAGCGTGTGCGCTCATATTCCGCCAGTGATGAGGTTTCGACAAGAAGCACACGTCCACCCAAGTCGGTTACTGCTTGTTCAACAGCAGCCACAATTAGCCGACCGATGCCCCCGCTCTGCCGTTCAGGATCAACCGCAATAGCCAAGAGGTTGTATGTTCCATCAGTCATCCGTTCGGGTTCGCAATAAGCAAAGCCCAGAACATCATGCCCTTCGCAAGCTGTAAGCCAGATATGCGGATCGGCACCACTCAAAAAGGGTTCGGCCATGTTGGCTAGCATTTCCGAAGGGAACAGTTCCGTCGCGTCAAGAATCGACGAGACAGCACTGAGATCATCGCGCGACATGGCGCGTGTAGTGATTGGTTTTTTCAATGTTTGATACTCTCTGAATGCTCATTTGAGCTATTAGACACCACAAAGGGTTCGGCATTCAGCCGCTCCTTTGCAAAGACTTCCGCTTCCAGTTGAAGCGGTCAATCAGAGGGTCATCTAATCTCCATAGCCAAGCACGTGCTTGGCCTGACTCCCATGCCACAACGCCAGGCAATTTCAATGTAAGAATGCATGATTACCGCCGAGAGCATCTAAAGCAGACAGCCCGCTTGCCACCCAATTTGAGCCATTTGCACTACTCGACCTAGCACACGAAATTAGTCGTAAGCGACACGATATATGAAATGAACGAAAGGCAGCCTTTCTTACGCCCGATTGACTAATCAGTCGGCGGCTTTGTTAGCCAGTGCAGCTGATCACGTCCTCGCATCGCAATTTAGCTCTTGACCCAATTTGCTAAAATATATAACCAGCCAGTCAGTTATATGGTTTAAGGGTGTGAGATGGCGTCGAGAGCGCGTAGTGAAGGGGCAAAGGCAGAGCGGCGTAAACTCCTGCTCGCGGCGGCGCTGGACGAGTTTTATGAAAAAGGCGTCGCCGCTGCGCGAACCGACGATATTGCTGCCCGCGCTGGTCTCTCCAAAGGCACACTATATCTGTATTTCCCTTCAAAGGACGAGCTATTTCAGGCCCTGATCGAAAGTCTCACGCTGCCGAATTTGGAAGCAATAGAAGCAATGGCGAAGTCAGCTCCTTCGGTGATACGGGCAATTGAGGGCTTCGCAACATTGGCCCCGAAAATCATCCGAGGCACTGACCTGCCCCGTTTGATGAAGGTAATAATTGGTGAATCGCAATCCTATCCTGAAGCAATCAATCGCTATCGAAGCGATGTAATGGAGCGATTGCTGGCTATTTTTTCAGGCGTTCTGGACGCAGCAAAGGAACGCGGAGAGATCAATATTGGAACGCCAGAATTGACGGCAAAGCTCATCATGGCACCGGTAGTTCTTTCCGGGCTGTGGGTCGCAATGTTCGAAACGGGAACGGGCGAAACACTCGACATCGAAGCCTTGCTAAATGAACATGCGCAATTCCTTATAAAGGCTATGAAACCATGAACGCTGCTTTACGCGTCCCTTTTTCTTTGTCTGCTCTCGTTGGCATGGCGGTCATGAACGGATGTTCTCCCGCAGCCGAAGATAAGCAGTATGTTGGCTATGTGGAGGCCGACTGGACATATGTTTCGGCACCGCAAGCAGGCTGGATTGTGGGCCGACCCGTTGCGGAAGGTGCAAGAGTCGACGTTGGTGACCTGTTATTCGAGCTCGATAGCGATCGGCAAAGGGCTGCTATCGAGCAGGCCAATGCCAATGTTGCAGGCGCTGCGGCAAATGTCGACAACACAAGGACGGGCGCGCGAACTGCCGAAATCAAAGCCCTGCAGGCTCAACTGGCAGAGGCTCGTGCCAATCTCGACGCCGCCCGATCAGAACGCAGCCGCATCATACCACTGGTCTCAGAGGGCATCGAAAGCCGGCTTCGTGGAGACCAAGTTGATGCGGCATTTCGTGAGGCGCAGGCGAGAGTTATCAAAGCCGAACAGCAGATTGCCGTTGCGCAAATGGCCACGAGACCTGCGCTGCAGGCTGTTGCACAGGCAGATGTAGCGGCTGCACGAGCAGCCAAGGGTGCGGCGCAATATGATCTCTCACAGCGCCGCATAACAGCTGTTCGCGCGTCTTTGGTGAGCGAGGTGTTTCAGAAGCAAGGTGAGTATGTCACCGCAGGAAGTCCGGTGGTTGCGCTATTGCCCGAAGATGGCCTGAAAGTTCGATTCTATGTCAGCCAGTCTGACTTGCCGAGCCTGGCGGTGGGCAAACAGGTTTCGGTAAAGGCTGATGGATTGCCAAAGCCAATAACCGGGCGAATCAGCTTTATTGCCAGAGAAGCCGAGTTCACCCCTCCTGTCATCTACAGCAAGGATGCCCGAGGCAAGCTGGTGTTCCTGATAGAAGCGACCGTGTCCGCCAATACGAACCTCAATCCGGGTTTGCCAGTGGACGTGAGTGTCTTGTGAGCAACCTCGCTATCGATGTTCGCGGTCTGGTCAAAAAATTTGGCGACAAGACTGCTGTAAACGGTGTGGACATCCAGTTGCCGCAAGGTGAGGTCTGGGGTTTTCTCGGGCCTAATGGTTCCGGCAAAACTACCACTATCCGCATGATCTGCGGACTCCTCAAACCGACCGAGGGGTCGGGCACTTGCCTTGGCTTTGACATTATAAAACAAGCCGCGGAGATCAAGGCTCGGACGGGATATATGACGCAGAAATTCTCTTTCTGGACAGATTTAACGATCCGGGAGAATCTTGAGTTTGTAGGCCGGTTGTATCAGCTGGACCGATTGAAATCCGTCGTCGATGAAACCCTAAGCAATCTTGGTTTGGTTGATCGGCAGCATCAGCTTGCAGGGGCATTATCAGGCGGGTGGAAGCAGAGGCTCGCATTGGCGGCACTTACGATGCACGGCCCACGACTGTTGTTGTTGGACGAGCCGACAGCAGGAGTCGATCCACAAGCGCGGCGCGATTTTTGGGACGAAATTCACCGGCAGACCAGCGAAAACGGCGTGACGGCGCTAGTTTCTACCCATTACATGGACGAAGCCGAGCGATGTGACCGGATCGTTTATCTCGCGAACGGGGTATTGGTTACACAAGGCACGGTGCAAGATATAATCATGCGCTCAGGCCTGATAACCTTTCGGGCTGAAGGTCAGGATGTTCGCAAGTTGGTCAGCGAGATAGAGCATCGACCTGGGGTAGAAAATGCATCCTATTTCGGGGCAGCGTTGCACGTGAGTGGAACGGACCGAACACTTGTGGAGCGAGCCATATCAAGCGTTCAAGTCACGGGAACGGACTGGGTGGAAATCCGCCCCACCTTGGAAGACGCGTTCATTTCTATGACCAAGCAGGTCGGGGTAGACACGCGGGAGCACGCCTGATGGACAGCGGTTTTTTTAACCGGATCTGGGCGATCTTCATGAAAGAGCTGACTCAAATGCGCAGAGACAGGCTCACCTTTGCTATGATGTTCGGTATTCCCATCATGCAGCTCATGCTGTTTGGTTACGCCATCAATACCGATCCGAAGCACCTGCCCACGGCAGTCCATGTCGAGCAATCCTCACCCATCATCCGCAGCATGCTGCAGGGATTGAAGAACTCTGACTATTTCGACATCACAGTCCAGACTGACGATCCGCGTGAAAGCGCTACGCTACTTGCCAGCGGGAAGGTAGCCTTTGTTATATCTTTTGCACCAGGCTTCACCGAAGACCTGATACGCGGAGACCGACCTCAAGTGCTCATCGAAGCCGATGCCTCTGATCCGTCGGCTTCGTCTGCTGCGCTGGGCCGCGTTGACGCGATCTTCGCCGCTGCGCTCCGCCACGATTTGACCGGCCCGCTCGCTCCATTGGTTGGCGCGAAGCCGCCCTATCGAGTGATCACCCATGCGAAATACAATCCCGAAGGCATTACCCAGTATAACATCGTTCCGGGCCTGCTTGGCGTCATTCTGACGATGACGCTCGTGATGATAACCGGCATGGCGATGACCCGAGAAGAAGAGCGCGGGACCATGGAGAATTTGTTGGCATTACCGGCGCGGCCATCTGAAGTGATGATTGGTAAAATCAGCCCATATCTCTTGATCGGGGTCGTGCAAACGGCGATCATTTTGATCGCCGCCCGCACCATTTTCGGTGTCCCGTTTGCCGGCAGTATGGTGCTTTTGGTCAGCGGCATAGCTATATTTGTAATAGCTAATCTCGCACTAGGGTTCACCTTTTCAACGATCGCAAAATCCCAAATGCAGGCGATGCAGCTGACATTTTTCTTTTTCCTGCCTTCGCTATTGCTGTCAGGATTTATGTTTCCGTTTCGTGGAATGCCAGACTGGGCGCAGATTATAGGTGAGGCGTTTCCGCTTACCCATTTTCTGCGCGTTGTCCGCGGGGTCATGCTCAAGGGAGTTGATTTTGCAGATATCCAGGCAGCTTTGTTGGCTATGTGCCTGTTCACCCTCATTGTGACCGGAATTGCCATGTTGCGATACCGCAGAACGCTGGACTAAGCTCTATGATCCCTAAAAACTTCTTACGCTTGGCTACGCTGTTGGCAGCTATGGCATTGACTGGATGCGCCTCCATCGCGCCGCAACGCCCGCTCGAGACTCCTGTGAATCTTACGTGGTCGGACTATCTGTCCAAGCAGCAGACGGTGGCAAACTCAGCGATTGACGACCAGTGGTGGCAGCAATTCGGAGATCCTATGCTTACCTCGCTTATTCGGGAGGCAACGGTTGGCAATATTGACCTTGCGATTGCAACGTCGCGTCTGGTCGAGGCACGGGCCAACAGGCGCGCAGCGTTAGCCGGATTTGGCCCCAATGCGAATCTGTCGGCCTCCACTACAGCCCAACGTCAAAGCGAAAACGGCATCTTGCCGGTGAAAAGCATTCCTGATTTTAAGGCGGAGAATGTCATTTTCGATGCTGGCTTTGACGTGTCGTGGGAGCTTGATGTCTTTGGTCGAAATTCCATTCGCGCTGCTCAATCTAATGCTGATGTTGCGCTGCGTGAGGCCCAACGCGACGAAGCAATTGTTTCGCTGCTGTCTGAAGTTGCGCGCAACTATATCGAATTGCGACAGTTGCAGGGGGAAAGGGTAATCGTTCTCCGCAAGGTCGTGTTGCAGCAGGAGCGCCTCGATATGACTTTGCGCAAGCAACAGGTCGGCAAAGCAGCTTCCCCGGATGTTGAACTGGAGGTTGGTCAATTGAACGCGATGCAAGCGACAATCCCGGACCTTGACGCACAGATAAGAGCTAAAATAAATTCCATTGCAATCTTATTGGGCCAGCAACCCGACGCGCTGCACGCCCGATTGCAACCTGCCACCGAACTTCCGGCTGCTCCAGCAATTATAACTACAGGTCTTACATCCGACTTGCTGCGCAGGCGGCCAGATGTCCGGGCGGCGGAATATCAATATGCATCGGCTGAAAGCGGTCGTCGCCTGTCAGCGCTCGCCTTATACCCTACCTTTAGCTTGCTTGGTTCCGTCGGGTTGGAAAGTACCAACTTAACAGATTTGCTGGATCCAGGCAGCATTGCAGCCAATCTGGGCGCTTTGCTGTCCTGGAGTCTATTTGAGGGCGGTCGCAAAAATGCGCAGGTAGCCGCCGCATCTGAACGAAGTACCCAGGCTGCGTTGTCTTATCGTGGGGCTGTGCTTGGCGCACTGGAGGATGTTGAAACGCATGCCGCTCGCTATGTAGAGGCTGGGCGCCAAGCAAACGATCTGACCAATGCCCGAAAAAATCGAGAACGCCTCGTGGAATATGCGGTGCGTCGGTTCGACGCTGGAACCAATAACAGGTTTGACGTTATCTCTGCGCAAACCGTTGCGGCTGATGCCGAGTTGCTATGGCTAAACGCCCGCTCACAGCAATTGCTCAATCTTGTGAGCTTGCACAAGGCACTTGGTGGTGGTTGGCTTCCGTCCGAAGTGGCAGACTGAATAGACGACAGTTTCTAAGGCAAAGATATGTAGCCTTCAACGTCCGCAAAGTTAGCGGCATCAGCCCTGCGCTCTAACCGTCCTAAACGGCAGCTAATCATCGATCCACTTACAGAAGCAGACAGTCCGCTCCCGGCCCACAATCGAACTTTGAACGAATGGCAGCTTTTAACAAACGCCCCGAACCGAATATACGACCGCAATGTTGTCGTAACCGGAAAGTCCGCTTCTGTTGCAAATTGTCCGAAAGCGGCCCTTCGTTCACCCGATGACCAACGATAGCTAACGAGAAAGTGATATAGCTGACTTAAAGGCGGCTTTGTTGTGGCGAGCGGGTTTCCAGGAGATGATAATCGGGAGCATCTCACATTCGACCACGCTCGCTCAAATATACCAAGCGTGATCCACGGCAGAATAACGGCTACAGCAAGAAATGTCAGAAAAAGCAAAAACGTAAGTTAATACCGTGAGAACGAAGTCGCACGAGAGCGACCTCAGCTGTCTGTTTGATGATTATCTTGAGTGTCGCCAGCAAGAGGACTCCATCCAACCTTTTCGATCAGGCTTTCATAAATCCATCCGCATTCAATTCGGTCGGTTAACGGATTGCGGTATTCAATCTGCCACCATAGGCCGCAAGTCTTGCGGAGGGCGACGGTAGTACCCTCTTCTAATTTCACCGCCCGACCTCCACGGTTATGCGGATTGTATCTGACCCATGATTTGCGCAGCAGCACAGCATGGTCAGGACCGATTACGCTTGGTGTGTTCGTATATTGGTGCGAGTCATCAGCGGCTTCCATGATGCGTCCGATATACAGCATTTGTGAACCCCAGGTACTGCTGAGGGGTGATATTTTTCGTTCTTTTGCAGAAAATGCGCCATGTTGAGCGAGCTCTCAAAACAGCGCGACCGCACTTTCTATGTCGGTCATCCGGATGCTCCGGCGCGAGATAGTGGCGACCTAGCTGTGCCCGAAGTGCAGCGGCCGAGCATGGCCGTTACATGACGCTCAGTGCCAACGCAGTGCGTCGCCGAATGCTTATCTGCCATGTTTTGGAGCTTACAACAGCTGCTGTGGTCGAATAGGGCAGGGTAAGATCGGCGGAGTTTCAGGTTCAATTTAAGATGGCAAGATAAAAGCCGCGCCGTCGGTTGGGGTGGAGAGGCGCAGGACTACTAGGTTTCAAGCGACGTCGCATTTACTAGGGCGGCGGCAGAGTTGTTAAAAAATGGCCGATTGCTAACATACTTAGCGCCGTCGGTTGCCTCGAAATGGCGATCTACGCTTTCTGTTATGCTAAAACCTTCGCTGACATCTCGGTCCAAGGAGTTAAGCCCCGTAGATTGTGTCGTTGATACTGGCTGGTCTATCCGTTTGCAGAAATGGTGACTAAGGAGAGGTATCAGGATTTCTTGTTGCGGAGGCAGAAGTGGTAGATTCCAATTTTGACATCACACTGCTCGACACGTTTGGAAACAAGATTCAGTTCACAAGTTTAGACCATTTGGAGAAGTTCGTCGAAGACGAGCAGGCGGCATGGCAATGGGTTAATGAAAGCGGATTTCAACTTGTCGATTTGCGAGGACGTTTCGGGCCCAATTTTTCAGCGATCCTTACTTTGATTCAGCAGTATAAGGACAAAGCACTAACCGTTCCGCAGCTTAGCGATAATCTCAATAGCTATTACAATCCAGCTACCCCTGCCCTCGTTTTATCGGATTATGCCCCGGGGGCAAATCTGCTGCTGATCCGAGATAGCTTGGGTGCCGACCAAGCTTGCCTAGCGCTCGCTTTGCTTACTGGCGTATTTGCACTAAATTTGCAAAATCTGGTGCATGCCCGTTTGTGGTCGATGCTGGCCCTCCCAACTGTAATCGAACCTGACATCTGGTTAGCAGTTGAAAGAGAAAAGCTTAGTAAAGCTCGAGAGGCTTTAAGACGTGAATTAGGAACGCATCGCCAAAAGATTTCGGAACAACAGGGCGAGTGGACCGCGGCCAATATTAAATCCCGAGAACGTTACCGGCGGCTGGCGGGTTTCGCCATGGGTAGCGCAATTCGTCGAGCTGCCAACATCGCCAGTCAGGCAGGCACCAGTATTGAGAAAATCAACGCAACCGACGCAGCTTTTACTCAGCAAATGCAGTTGAAAGCACCGGTGGGTTACTGGAAAGGTAAACGAACTAAGCATCGCACTGCCGCGATATGGTGGTCTATTGCCCTTTGTGTCTACCTTGTTGTTGCAGGGTGTTTAGCGGTAAATCTTTTTGGGTTGGCTTGGGCGCACGCCGATGGCGACGGCTTCACTGGAAAGCACTTTTTGCTAGTGGCAGGAATCGGCACAGTCCTAACGCTCATATTTTGGATTTCCAGAGTGTTTATGCGAATATTCCTGGGTGAACTACATCTCTATACCGATGCTGAAGAGCGCAGCGTTATGACCGAAACATATTTAGCGCTAATCAAAGAAGGTGCAGCGACCGAACAGGAGCGGGCTCTCATCCTAGCGGCACTTTTCCGATCTGCCCAAGATGGAATAGTCCGAGAGGACATGGGCGGTGAGATAGGCATCGCGGCAGTAGCTGCAAAAATGCTTGAAAGTCGCAAATAGAAAATCCGCGGAGAGCGAAATGGAATCTCGCCGCATCTTGGGCGACTTTGCCACTACCTACGCCGCATTTTTCTGCGAAGTCGCCGTTGAACATAGTGCTTCTTTCAATATTGCGAGAGCGCGGATCATATTGGTTTGAACTTCATCTGACGTGTCTCCCCACGACCAAGCATTATACTGAATTACTTTTCCCACCGCCGCTGGATCATTTTCGTCGCCCAGTGCAGTAAACAGATGAGGCCAAAGCGACCAACCCCAACAGGCTTGATCGAAATTGGGAGCGATTTCACGAAGCGAGATTTCCATGCGGTGCGCAAAGGCTATTAAGTCACCAGCCTCGGTGTTTCGATGCAAATCTCGAAAGAATATTGTTAAACGGCAGAGTTGCTCCAGTGACTTCGTTGAAACGCCGGATTCATTCTTTTTTTGTGGCCTCAAGCCGAAATCGTTCGTTTCAAAAACACAATTTGGACCGTTTGCCCAACCGAAGAAATCGACAAAAGCGCCTTCTAGCGCTGTACCTTTGATATGTCGAAGATCCTCAAGCCCTTCTCCTATGGTCTCAGGATTCGCTTTAAAATCAATATAGCGTCCATCTGGCGTTGCCATAGTTATTGTCCAGGGGTGATAGCGACCCTTAGTCTGTGCAATGGCATTCTGTTTGTGATCAAAATATACAAGCATACCGTCGTGTTAGCGAAACATTCACGATGAGGCGAGTGATCTACACTAATGCGATCCTCGCTCACACTGGCACGGCTTTTCGTAATCGCAACTTTTATGGATGTTCACCTACGTTCCTATAATTTGACCCCAAGTTCGCGTTTAGCCATAGCCTCCATGCGAGGCACCAATTCTTTCATTAGTTTAGCGGTCGCGTCAGCACGTTCGGGTGGAGCGAGATTCGGATTATCAACCTCAGCAAGGGATCGATTCATTTGTTCATATAGGGAACTAAAATCATCCGATAGCATGAGCTTACTGGCATGAAACTCGGATCGGGCTGCATGAAAATGCTCCACCATCTGAGCACATGCATTTTCATTGGCTTTGCTTTTGTACCAATTGTGAGGATCATCGTTGTAGCCATCTGCAATGTGCGCAGTAATCGCTCTTGATCTGTCGAGGGCACCGATGATGCGTGTGTAAGCCTCCCGCCGAAGGTCCCACGACCTTTCGTGCCGATATTTTTCGCGCTCGCCCCGCGCAATGACGACAGAAGTTAAACTCGATATGCCGCCGCCAATCAACGCTCCGGCCAATCCAATCAAAGCAGCTGTTATTTCAAGCGCCATTGCCCCTCCGCTGATGCAATAAATTCAACTGATTCGGTACATCCAATGTCCTAAGGTAGACATAGAAGCCGTTGCACTTCAATCGTTCCCATGCCAATTCCAATATCGGGAGGACCTTATGGGCGAAATTCCAGAAATGTTAGCTTCGGGCGAGGCATCAAGACTGTTTCCGGTTTTATCAGAAAACTCGAAAGAGGGCCGTACGCTCTCAATATTTCTGTCTTGCTTGGAAAACGTAAGTGAGTTTGGGCGCACTATGCTCGGGGGACTGGGTGCGAAAGCTGGCTCTCGCGCTAAGATTGATACTTTCACTGAGGTGGTATTCAAGAAAACTATTGCTGAAAAGGGAGAGCGGCCTGACGGGCTCATTATACTGCGGAACGGAAGCAGTGTTTGGACAGCATTGGTCGAAGCGAAGGTCGGAGCAAATGAGCTCACAAATGCCCAGATTGAGGGTTATCTTGCACTGGCACGATCAAATGGAATCGATGCGGTGATCACGCTGTCAAACCAATTTACGCCGCTACCCACGCATCATCCTTTAAACATTAATTCAACTCTCACAAAAAAGGTGAGCTTGTTCCATTGGTCATGGGGATATGTAATTACGCAAGCACAACTGCTTCGAGAACAGAATGCGGTTGTCGATCGGGAGCAACGCATTCTTCTTTCCGAACTGCAACGGTTTTTACTCCATCCGTCGTCAGGTGTTAAAGAATTTGACCAGATGCCGCCCGCGTGGTCTGAATTGTGTGCGCAGATTGCAGCTGGCGGAAATCTGACAGCAAAGAATAGCTTGGCCCAAGACGTCGTTGCGGGCTGGCATCAGGCCTTGGAACGCATGACAGGAACGTTGAGCCGACAAATCGGCAAACATGTTCGGGTGGCCATGGGCAGCGATGAGGCAAGCGATCCCGTAAAGAGGCTCAAGACCGCAGTCACCAGCCTCGCTTCGGATTCATGTTTAAAAAGCGAAATTACTGTGCCTGGCGCGGCGGCGCGTGTTCAAATCATAGCAAACATCCCAAAGCGAACTCTCTCTTTTTCTATGAGGATTAAGGCTCCGGGCGACCGGAAATCGACAAAAGCGAGACTGTCCTGGCTGTTGCGGCAACTGGCCAGTGCGGAAGTTCCCAATCTTTATATCCGTTTCTGTTGGCCGGGTAGCTCGCCAGCCACGCAGTATCCTATTTCAACTTTGCGATCCGATCCGGATATCGCGATACAAGATCGACCGGGAATGACGCCCCATTCCTTTGATGTACTGCTAGTTCAGGAACTGGGAGTGAAGTTTTCCCAGCGCAAGAATTTTGTGAGCGATTTACTCCTGTCCGCTAGCGAGTTTCACGCCGCTGTTGGCGAGAATCTCGAAGCATGGCAGGCGAAGCCACCCAAAATTTCCGACGAACGCCGCGCTCCTGCTTCGGTTAGCACCGATGCAATGCGTGACGAAATGGAGCAAGAGGCGCTGGAACGATCCGGTGGTTGATGTGTTGGCGGCGATTTGGGTTTGACGCCGACCCCGCTGGCAAGGTTGGGGGTGGCAAAGGTCGCGCACCAACACGCCATCTCAATTTAGCGGCGATTCTTTATCCCCGTACGTTGGAGTTTCCAATCGTGCTCAGGCGTGCTTCCTCGCAACCGGAAGGTAAGGGAAGACAGCGCATAACCAGCATACTGCCGTCCCGCCCACCTTAAGCGCCGTCCGGTTTCATCTTGACGATCAATTTTATCGACATATCGATGCGATGGATTTGTTGCCTCAGCGGTGCGCAATCCGAATACTCGGCCAGCAATCTCGTTTTTAGTTCACGAAGCCCTGTGATCAGTCCAGCGGCGGTACTGGCCATCTCATCATGAACCACATCACCGTTCAATTCATGATAGTAAACGTCGAAGAACTCAGGTCCTTCAAGCTGTCCTCGTTCAATCTCGAGCCCCATCCAGTCCTCCAGCGTTGATCGCACAGAATCCATCCGTGTATAAACACCGTAAGGTCGATGCTTTGAACGGAGTACGGCTTTAATAATGCGTCCAGCCGCAATATGGCCCTCGATGCCAAGCTTCCCGATCGGCCGTCGCCGCCTTGAACCAAGACTAAAACTGTAAGGGACAGATGTCGCACTCGCAGCTGGATAAATAGTGCCGCGGCACCGGGCGCGACGAATATCCTGATCGGACTTCGCCATCGGGCTAACGAATGTATCCCATGACGGACATGATTCGCCTTCCCAATCCATTTCCTGCAGCGGTGGAGGCATCGCATCGATCTTCGCTACGAGCGCATCGATATCGTATCCGGTGCTGCCATCGGTCGCCACATATAGGTCGCAACTGTAGGGATTGTACATTCCCGGCCAAGAAGTCTTTTGGACATTCCAACCGGTCTGGACGGCCCAATTGGCGCGCTTTTTTTCGTCGGGTACGCCGCTGTATGGTTCGTCTATAAGGATGAATTGCCCTGCCGCAGGATCGAACCATTTGGTGGCATGATCGCTACTTGGCAGCTTCTCGTATTTTGAACCTTTTGGATAAGCTTTGCGATAATCGCGAGAGGGTTGCAGCCCCGTTCTTTCAATAAAGCGAAGCGACCTTTCTGCCGTACACAAACGTGCTCGCGCGTACGACTGTGTTGCTGCCACATCATCGCAGACAAAGTGGTCGGGCGCTACCATCCGGAGATTACCAAAGCCTCGAACACTCTTGAGTGCAAACTTTCCACAAATGTCGAGGACGGGTTTGGAAAGTTCGATCCTTAGGGTCTCACGACCAATCCGATACCCCTCTTTTGTATCGCACCAGTAGATCGTTAAAAGCACATATGGCTGGGCACGCTCCCGTTTCGCGAGTACATTCTGCGCATTACGGAAATTAGAACAGTCTGCCGCTTGCGCTGCGAGATCAAGCGCCGCCGAATGCGGGATTCCTTGCTGTTTGCGCAACTGCGCGGCGAGACTTTTTACACCTTTAAGCGTCGTTGGACGCACGTCATCAATCAACATAGCCATTCTCCTGGCTTGAATCTGTAGACGTCACTCGCCAACCGCCTTTCAAGCCGAATGTCTGTTGAAAGGATTTAGGTGTGTAATCTGAGCAATGCTGCCAGCAGCTTTGGAACGGCGAGTGCCATGCTCATGCAAGGAGCAAGATGTATTTAACCGACACCGCGTGCGCGTTCAAGTGTCGGACACAAAAAGTTTTCGCGATTTCCCTCTTCAGTCGCAAACAATCGAAATCTAGCGTTGAATCGTCATGTGGCATGTACGCGTACCTTGGGTGATAAGCATAATTGGTGACGGGCCGCATGCTCCCCCCTTAGCCCCCCGGCCCGTCACTAACCCTGTGGCTTGGACTGCCTCGATGCCGACACATACGCTCGACATGACCGATCGAATAAAAGGTCACCTAACGGGTATTGAGCCCATCAGCATGCGCGTGAACGACGCTTGCCGCTTTACCGGCATCAGCCGCAGCACACTTTACCTGCTGATTGCCAGCGGCGATGTCGAGATCATCAAGCTCGGAGCCAGCACATTGGTGGTGACCGAGAGCCTCCGGCGGTTCGTCAACGAAAAGCGACGCCGCATTTCCTGATATACCCGCCCGGATGAATTGCAGCGTAGTTTAGAAAACTTCAGGAAATTCTGGACAAGATTCGGCGTTTCGCGCATAATAAATTTACACCGGTTTTGACCATGGGCGGATGCGTGTGGGAACAGGTGTGGTAACGAGAAGTTGGCCTAAAGAACTTGCAAGTCATTACAAATACTTGGAAAATCTTTACTGAAACCTCCGTCTCCGCCACGATCTTGTTTCCAGACATACCGAGCTGAATGCTGGCGCAAGCAATTCACTGTGGGAATGCGAACGGTGCCGTGCCCCCGGTATGCTTCGCCGCTTCTGATGCTCTGGGGATAATAGCAAAAGCTCAACGCTGCTTGTCCAACGCGCCATGTGGGCGATATGGACCGGTGCATCTTCAGCCATTTTGTCGCCACCTGGATTACTCTAGGATTCTCTTTGGATGTATATGTGACTTCTGAAATTCATTTCAGATACACTTTTAGTGCTGGTGAACGGAATAGTGAAATTGAAAGCTAGCAACCGCGAAAAAAGATGGCCTGATGGCGATATCTCGCAAAGGTTCAAATTGACTGGGGTTAAGCTGTCGGTGGCAGGAAGCTATGCCAGACGGATTTTGATAGGTGCGTTGCCGATCTTAGCTGCGTCGTCGGCCGCCGCTGCTCAACAAAGCTCTGCATCAGCATCATTGCATGTCTACCGCGACTGGATTGTCGGGTGTGACAATATCATAAGCTGCCATGCGACGTCGCTGGCCCCCGAAGATACTGGAGCAAGCAATGCCGCAGGGGGAGCATTGGTTTCGGTCAAACGTGATCCGGCGGCGCAATCGGCTGCCATCATTGGCATTTCACTTATCAGCGGACTTGAGGATGGGCCCAGCGTAATTGTGGCTAAGTTAAGGGTCGATGACATCTCATTGGACCTGCCGTTTATATATGAGAAGGGCATTATCAGTCTGCCGCCGGGCACCGACGACGTACTAATCCAGACGTTGCTAAAGGGTAACATTCTCTATCTGCTGGACGAGAAGGGTAAAGCCATAACGAGTGCATCGCTTGTCGGAATGGGCGATGCATTGCGGCACATCGACTCCCGGCAAAGGCGCATCGGAACAAAGAGCGCGATCGTTGCTAAGGGGATCAAGCTGTTCAAGGGCCCCGCAATTGCGCCCCATTACCCGATAATTATGGTACCAGATCAAACCACAACAGCGCCTGCAAGAATGACTGCCAGTGATGCCGACCAAGCACGCGCATTTCACAAATGCCGGAATATCGACCAGGTCATCCCAATTAAATATGTGCGCCTCGACAAGGCAAATACGGCGGCGATCATCCATGCATTGTGCGGCACCGGTGCATATAATTCTACGGTTCGGGTAGCAATCATCGACAATGATGGCCGCATCCACCCGCCGAAATTTGACACGTCGGGAGCGCGAATGAAGCCCGACCAGCTTATCAATGGCTGGTGGGACGAAAGGACAGGGCTGCTTGGTAGCTATGCAAAAAGCCGGGGTATTGGCGACTGCGGCCTCGTCGAGCGATATGCCTGGGATGGCCGCCAGTTCCGACTGGCTGAACGCAAGGAGATGAGCGAATGTCGCGGATCGATTGATTACATCACCACATGGCGCGCGAACACGCTGCGTAAAGCGAGCGGCAAATAGAGCGACGGACCGGTATGCTCAAAGTCTGAATTGGGACCAAGAATAGTGAAAGCTTATATTTGCACTGGCTATGGTGGCCCCGAGGTCTTGCACCTTAGCGACTTTCCGAAGCCGGTACCGAAAGGCAACGAGATACTCGTGAAAATTTGCGCAACATCGGTCTCATCGGGCGACGTTCGTCTCCGTTCGTTAAACGTACCCGCTGGCCTTGGACTGATCGCACGACTTGCATTTGGCTATAAAGCACCGCGCCAGCCTATATTAGGTACAGAGATGGCTGGCATAGTTGAAGCAATCGGCTGCAAAGTAACCCGGTTCGCGATCGGTGATGAGGTGTTGGCATTCCCCGGCGGGAAAATGGGGTGTTACGCGGAATATCGCTGCATTGCCGAAGATGGGGCTGTGGCCCACAAGCCTGCGAATCTCTCATTTTCCGAAGCCGCCGGATTGTGTTTTGGCGGGTCGACTGCGCTCCATTTTTTGCGCAAGGCGAAAGCCAAATCGGGCGACCCTTTGCTCATTATCGGTGCGTCGGGTGGTGTAGGTACCGCTTTGGTGCAACTGGCCGCTCGACAAGGAGGAGTTGTGACTGCCGTTACAAGCGGCGCCAACCTCGATCTTGTCAGGTCGCTGGGTGCTCATGTTGCAATCGACTACACCGTAGAAGATTTCACCAAGCTCAGGGCGCAATATGATATCGTCATGGATGTCGTCGGGACGACGTCGTTCAATGCCTGCAAACATATGCTTTCCGACACGGGGCGGTTTGTCGCTATCGCGGGCGGGCTGAACGATATGCTGTCTGCTTTATGGACTAGGCTGTCTAAAGGTAAAAGGGTGATTGCAGGCCCCGCCGAAGAGCGTGTCGATGATATCGTGCGGATCGCCGGATTGGCCGAGAATGGAGCGTTGAAGCCGGTGGTTGATCGCATCTTTCCTTTTGAACAAATGGCTGCCGCACACGCATATGTAGACACCGGACGAAAGAAAGGCGCGGTCGTGATAACATTAGCGGATGGGCGCGATAGCTGAAGCCCGACCTTCCGAAGAAGAAGAGTTATCACGGGCTGTCCGAAAACTGTACCGGTATATCGACTGTCATTGCTTAACGTCTGTACCTTGAAGACAATCAGAGCTCCGGCCGCTTTTGCCGGACGGAGCATTTTCAAATGAAAAATGGCGCAAAATTGGGGTTGAGCTTTGCGTCCCTTATCGCGACTATAGGCCTAGCGGCTTGTTCTGCCGCGAGTTCGACGGATTCTGAGGCGTCGATGAAGCGGGATGAGGGGGGTGCCGTCAAGAAAAAGGCTGCACCAGCGGTAAAGCCGCCCGCAACCTCCAAGCCTGCCGCGCTTACCGAAACAGACAGAATAATGCTTGAGCAAGCTGAACGGGCCTGCAAAAGCGATGACTTCAAGTCATTCCTGGAGGCAGCGTTACGTTCAAAGCCAGTGCGGCTGGCTTATTTTACCTCACCGATCGCTACGAAGACGGGTATGCAGTCAGCGGCTCGCTATCGCTTCCCAATTCAAATTCTCGATTATAATTATGTGACCTCCGAAACCGTCGGGATGGCTTCCGGAGAACGGGAATATGTCCGGCTAGAATTCAATCAGGCGCAGGATGAGCGTTACCGCGTTGATTGGGTTCGCATCGATTTTGGCAAAAACGGTAATGATGAAGGCGAGACGCCCGAGGATGACAAGACTTATGGCCCGCACGGCTTCCTGATTTTCAAACCGACCACCGATTGCTGGACGCTGGTCGAAGATGGCGTTGAAGGGTGAGGAGAAGCATATGTCTGGCTTTGGCCGCTTTGTCGCTAGCGACTGGCCTACCGGTTGCCGCCAGGCAGCATTATTTGCCGATGGGCGCTGCGACGGACGTTGATGCGTTGCATTATGCGGCCCGGCCGGGGAATGAGCATGCCTTTAACAAGCTAATAACTGCCCATCCACACCTGACGTCGTTGGCTGCGACTGATGGCACAAATATGCTGCAATGGGCGCTTGCGAACAACAACCAGCGGGCGTTCCGATTGTTACTCCGCGCCGGGGCAAAGCCAGATCAGCCGGGATTAGGCGGCGAAACCGTTATTCACGATGCGGCGGCCCATCGCGATTCCAGATGGCTAAAACTGCTGCTGAAAAATGGCGCAAATCCGAATGTTCGCAGCGCAAAATCAGCGACGGTTCCGCTGACCCGCGCGCTGATGTCGGATCGTGATGCGCAATTTGAAATGCTGCTTAAGGCGGGTGCAGATCCCAATTTGGCAGATGTGACAGGCAACACAGCGCTGCACATTGCCGCACTAATTAACAAGCCGTGGCATGTCTATGTGTTGCTGACAAACCGCGACGCTCCAGCCGACCCCTTCATTCTTAATGCTCAGGGCCAGACGTTC
>JBGSVG010000237.1:0-8156 GCA_041753095.1 Sphingorhabdus sp.
ACGTCAGGATATGGCGGCGGGCAAAGTTAAATCCTTGCGCGAAATTGAAGGCACTGTCGTTCCACGGATGCGCGGCATGCAATATCTTGGTCCCGAATATGACCCTACAGCACAGGTTTATCGCCTGAAATTCATCAACAGGGATCGCGTCATTTTCGTCGATGTCGACGGCAAAACTGGCGGCGTATTGCGTCAACGCTGATTGGATTTTGCGCCGGGCGGCTAATCTGCTAGCCCCTTTACAACATCATTTATGCTTTTGAAGGGGACAGCATGCGCATCCTTATCGTTGAAGACGAACCGACACTTGGCCAGCAGCTCAAATCGACATTGGAAGGTGCCGGTTACGCCGTAGACCTCTCAGTCGATGGCGAGGACGGCCATTATATGGGCTCGACCGAGAATTACGACGCAGTCATCCTTGATCTGGGTTTGCCCGAAATCGACGGGCTTACAGTTCTAGATCGCTGGCGCAAAGAGGGCCGGAAATTCCCGGTACTTGTGCTTACGGCGCGCGACAGCTGGTCGGACAAGGTTGCTGGGCTTGACGCTGGTGCTGACGATTATCTTGCCAAGCCGTTCCAGACAGAAGAGCTTATCGCACGCCTCCGCGCGCTCATCCGTCGTGCGTCGGGCAATGCCTCGTCGGAACTTACGGTAGGCGACGTGCGTCTCGACACCCGTTCAGGCCGCGTCACGCTCGACGGCCAGCCGGTCAAACTGACTGCCCAGGAATATAAGCTTCTGTCCTATCTGATGCATCATAAGGGCAAGGTTGTCTCGCGCACTGAATTGATCGAGCATATTTACGATCAGGATTTTGACCGCGATTCCAATACGATCGAAGTGTTCGTAACCCGCATCCGCAAAAAACTGGGACAAGACGTCATCTCGACCATTCGCGGCCTAGGCTACAGCCTTGAGGAACCCGCCAACTGAACCCGCCTGTCGCCATTAGCACGGCCGTCAAGCCGCCGTCTTGGCGAAGCCAGTTCCAGAGTACGGGCTCGCTTACCCGCCGCATGATTCTGACGGCTGCGGCGTGGATCATGATATTGTTGATCGGCGGGGGCGCAGCGCTTGATCGGGTGCTGACAAGTTCGGTCGAGCAGAATTTCGACAACCAGCTCGAATATGTCCTGACCGCAATGATCGCGTCTGCCGAAATCGGACCGGATGGCGAAATTCGAATGAACAGGCCGTTGGGGGACCAGCGCTTTCTGGAACCGAATAGCGGTCTTTACTGGCAGATTACCGGTAAGGGCGCGATCCCGTTCCCGTCTCGTTCACTATGGGATCGCGCGCTTAAAGTGCCACAATCGCATAATGATCGCGCCGTCCATTTCCGGAACAGCGACGAGTTTGCAGGTGAACCGCTGCGCATTGCCGAACGTTCGATAAAGCTGCCGGACTCGGAAATCAGCTGGACATTCATGGTCGCGCAGAGCCGGGACAGTCTCGATGCGCAAATCCAGCAGCTGCGCTCCGTATTGGTTACAAGCTTTTTGCTATTGGCGTTGGGCCTTATCATCTTGGCCGCGCTTCAGACATTTTATGGGCTATGGCCGTTGCGTGCGGTCCGCCAAGCCATCGCACAGATGCGCAGCGGCAGGGAAAGCCGGGTGACCGATGCATTGCCCGACGAAGTGATGCCGATGGTCAACGAACTCAACGCATTGCTCGACCATAATGAAAAACAGGCCGAAGAATCGCGGCGCCATGCAGGCAATTTGGCCCATGCGCTGAAGACACCACTGACGGTCATCATGAACAGTGCAACCGCGCAGGCGCCAGATCTGGCAGAAACTGTCATCCGTGAAGCAACCACGATGCGGCGACAGGTTGATCATCATTTAGCTCGGGCGCGTGCGGTGGGGCGTCGTGGACATAGCCACAGCCGTGCGCAGGTCTGGGATAGTCTTGAGTCGGTTGAGCGGGCGGTCAGTCGCCTCTATTCGCATGTTCGCCTGGATATGGCGGGCGACAAAACCATTGCCGCGCGGGTCGAACGGCAGGATTTGGACGAAATGCTCGGCAATCTCATTGAGAATGCCGCAAAATATGGTGGTGGCAGCGTGTTTGTAACTGTCGAGGATGCCGGTGATTTTGTTGAAATGCTGGTCGAGGACGACGGTCAGGGTATCCCAGAAGCCGAGCGCGAACGGATATTTGACCGCGGTGCCCGGCTTGATACGGGAAAGCCGGGGACAGGCCTTGGACTGGCAATTGTGCGCGATGTCGTGGAGATTTACGGCGGCACGGTTGCGCTTGAAGAAAGCGAAGACTTGGGCGGATTGTTGGTGAGGCTCAGATTGCCGAAGGCTCAGGTCTGATAAATTAACTAACGCTCGCGCTGCCAACCCGCATCAGCCATTGGCCTTCGCCCTCACTCTCATAGGATGCGATGTGGGCCGCTGAAATCGGCATATGCTTCATGAATTCGTTGAACCGGCCCATATGATCGCCAGCGAGATGCGCGGCTTGCGCAGCCTTGTCACGCCACCGCTCTGCCACCCAGACCAGACCCGGAATGCCCGGGTCTTCCGACAGGCTATATTGCAAACAGCCTGCGAGCGTTTGTACATGCGCGGCGTGTAAGATGATCCGGCGGCGATATTGCGCGAAATCTTCTGGCTGAACCTTCATGAAACCCTGAACAATAATCATGCCGTCCGGTTAACCGTCGGTCGTTACTTTCGGGTAAATTTCTTATCCGGCGTCACGGATTTGCTGGTGATGACGGATCACTTCGTCGATGATGAAACGCAAAAATTTCTCCGTAAAATCCGGGTCTAGCTTTGCATCGCGTGCCAATTGGCGGAGGCGCTCAATCTGCCGCTCTTCACGCGCTGGATCTGCAGGCGGCAGTGCTGACTTCGCCTTATGCTCGCCAACGGCTTGGGTAATCTTGAACCGCTCGGCAAGCATGAATACCAACGCGGCATCGATGTTGTCGATGCTATCGCGAAATCCCGCAAGGATGTTGTCGTCGCTCATACCCCTCCCTGTGCCGCGAATGTGTCCATGCGACAAGCGGAAATGCGCCATTTGCACTTGCCATCCTTGCTGCCGCTTGTCAGAGCATTTTACCTATGACGGCAACAATTCATCAAATTGGCGGACACCGCGCCCCCTCGCTTGAACCGATGCTAAAGCTCGTCGCTGCTGAAATGAACAAGGTGAATGCAGTTATCCTTGACAGGATGCAGTCGGAAATTCCGCTGATACCGGAATTGGCGGGGCATTTGATTGCAGGTGGCGGAAAACGCATGCGTCCAATGCTCACCTTGGCATGCGCGCGGTTGCTCGATTATCCCGGTGCGCGGCATCACAAGCTCGCAGCAGCTGTAGAGTTCATTCATACCGCGACATTGTTGCACGATGATGTGGTTGACGGCAGCGACATGCGGCGCGGTAAAACCGCTGCCAACCTGATCTTCGGAAACCCCGCAGCAGTACTTGTGGGCGATTTTCTGTTCAGTCGCTCTTTCGAACTCATGGTTGAAGACGGTTCGCTGAAGGTGCTGAAAATATTGTCGCACGCATCGGCGGTGATTGCGGAAGGGGAGGTCAATCAATTGACCGCTCAACGGCAAATTTCGACGAGTGAAGAAAAATATCTCGATATTATCGGTTCCAAAACGGCGGCGTTGTTTGCCGCCGCCTGCCGCATTGCTGCAGTGGTTGCCGAAAGTGGCGAATCCCAGGAAATGGCATTGGATGCTTATGGTCGCAATCTCGGCATCGCATTCCAGCTTGTTGACGACGCAATCGATTATGTTTCCGACGGCGTAACAATGGGCAAGGACAGCGGTGATGACTTCCGTGACGGCAAGGTTACTCTGCCCGTCATTTTGGCCTACAGCCGGGGTACCGTCGAAGAACAGAAATTCTGGCACGAGGCGATGCTGGGCAATCGCGTGTCCAACGATGATCTGGCGCACGCCACGCAACTGCTCCGGAAATATGGTGCCATCGACGACACTATTGATCGGGCGCGGCATTATGGACAGCGTGCCATCGACGCGATTGCCCATTTCGCAGGGGGCGAGGCTAAGTTCGCATTGACCGAAGCTGTCGAGTTTGCGGTCGCCCGCGCTTATTGAGCAGGCATTGACAGCGCTGCCTATCGAAGCAGTTCTGCCCGATCTGCTCCAGCAGTTAAGCCGGTCCAGCAACATTGTGCTTATCGCACCACCAGGCGCAGGCAAGACGTCGATGGTTGCGCCTGCATTGCTCAGCGAGCCGTGGTGCGACCAGCAGATATTGCTGCTTTCTCCGAGACGTCTGGCAGCGCGGATGGCGGCAGAGCGGATTGCTGAATTGCTCGGCGAGCCGGTGGGCGGTTTAATCGGCTATGCAACGCGGATGGACAGCAAACAGTCGCCCGCGACCCGCATTTTGGTGCTGACCGAAGGCATATTCCGCAACCGCATCATTGCCGACCCAGAGCTGGCAGGCGTATCGGCGGTGTTGTTTGATGAGGTGCATGAACGGAGTATCGATAGCGATTTCGGACTTGCATTGGCGTTGGAAGCGCAAGCCGCGTTCCGGCCTGATTTGCGATTGATCGCGATGTCGGCGACTTTGGACGGCGCACGATTTTCGAAGCTTATGGGTGATGCGCCGTTGGTCGAAAGCGAAGGCAAAAGCTGGCCTTTGGAGTTGCGCTATGTCGGGCGGCGGGCTGAGCAGCCAATAGAGGCCGAGATTGCTCAGGCAATACGGAAGGCGTTGTCGGACGAAGGCGGCGATGTGCTGGTGTTTCTGCCTGGAACGCGCGAGATTGACCGGACGGCAGATGCGCTGGCTAGTCTTGATGACCGATATGTAATTCACAAACTGCACGGCCAAATCGATCCTGTGGCGCAGCGACTGGCCGTGCGGCCCGATAGTGAAGGCCGTCGCAAAATCATTCTGGCCACCAACATCGCCGAAACCAGCCTGACAATTGACGGTGTACGCGTTGTTATCGACAGTGGATTGGCTAGGCGTGCGCGTTTCGATCAGGCGGCTGGCGTCACACGGCTAGTTACCGAACGCGCTAGCCTGTCGGCTGCAACACAGCGGTCCGGGCGCGCTGCGCGGCAAGGACCGGGAGTTGCATATCGGTTGTGGGAGGAGGCCGGAAACGGCGGACTGCCACCTTTCGACCCTCCGGAGATATTGGAAAGCGACCTCGCGCCCCTGATGTTGGATTGCGCATTATGGGGAGAGAGTAACCTTGCCAATTTGCGCTGGCTGGACACGCCGCCACCTGCGGCCATAGCCGAGGCACGGAAATCGCTGACCGCTTTGGGCGCAATCGATGAAAGCGGGCACATCACACATCATGGCAGGAAGCTTGCAGCGCTGCCGCTACCGCCGAATCTGGCGCACATGGTCGTTGGCGCTGCTGCCAGCGGGCAGAGCGAGCAAGCTGCTACGCTCGCCTTGTTGCTGCAGGAGCGCGGATTGGGCGGGCAGGGCGACGATATCGAGCAACGCTTCGAACGTTTTGCGCGCGAGCGAGGCGGTCGTGCGGATGCTGCCAAATCGCTCGCCCGGCGAATAGCTAAGATAGCGCCAGCCAGCGGCAATGCCCAGCCGATGTCGATTGGCGCTTTGGTTGCAACCGCTTATCCTGACCGGATTGCCAAGCGCCGCGATGCCAAGGGCGAAAACTGGATTAGCGCGATGGGGCGCGGGCTGCGGCTTGACCCGACGTCGCCGCTGGCCAGCGCTGAGTGGCTCGCGGTAGCAGATTTGCAGGGCGCGGCGTCGGGCGCGCGCATCCTGTCGGCAGCTGCTTTGACCGAGGCCGAACTGTTGGCGCTTTTTGAAGCAAGAATCGAAACGACGACCGATGTGCGATATGACGCAACAAGCGACCGTGTCGAGGTGCGCCAGCGCCGACGGCTGGGAGCCATCATATTGGCCGAAGGAATGGCAGCTAACCCCAATCAGGAGGTGATCGCTGAGGCCCTGCTAACGGCCGTTCGCGATCAGGGACTTACGTCGCTGATTTGGTCAGAGGCAGCTATCGCTCTGCGGCAGCGTGCAGCTTTCGCTGGGTTTGAGGCCATATCCGACGCGGAGCTGATCGCGACTTTGGAGGAGTGGCTGTTACCGCTCGTTGGCGGCGTTAGCCGGCTGCGAGACATTTCAAAATCTGGCTTATCCAACGCACTCGACAACATAATTGGATGGGATGGCAAGCAGCGCATCGATCAGGTCGCGCCAACTTCTTTCAACAGTCCAGCTGGAACCACCCACAGCATAGACTATACCGCCGATGCAGGACCAACGGTCGAATTGCGCGTGCAGGCGCTGTTCGGGCTCGATATCCATCCGCTTGTCGGCACTGACCGCATTCCGCTCGTGCTCAGCCTGACCTCCCCCGCCGGCCGTCCCATCCAGACCACGCGCAATCTGCCCGAATTCTGGCGTGGCAGCTGGCGTGATGTCGCCAAGGAAATGCGTGGGCGCTATCCCAAGCATAATTGGCCCGATGCCCCGTGGGAAAGCGCCGCCAGCCTGAAGACCAAGAAAGCGCAAGCCCGCGATTTCGCCCGCGACGCTTGACGACTCCGCTGCCTTTGGGGCAAGGGGCAGTTATGTCAGCACGTATCTTTCAGCGCCCCAAAAACGCCATGCAATCGGGCAGGGCCCACACCGACGAATGGGTGCTGGAATTCACGCCCGCCGAACCGCGCAAGGCCGACCCGCTGATGGGCTGGGCCGGTTCAGCCGATACGCAGGCGCAGGTGCAGCTGAAATTCCCGACACTGGCTGCAGCGCAGACCTACGCGGCGAAAAAGGGAATACAAGCGGCCTTTATTCCAACACCGCCGAAGACGCTGAAATTGCAGGCTTACGCCGACAATTTCCGTTAAAGTCCCGCCATTCCGGGTAGCATCAGCAGCTTGACGTCGACGACGCAGCCTGCGGCACGCTTTGCCTGAACAAATGAAGTTAAGGCGGCCAATGCCACTCGGTGGACAACGATATTCTCACCATCAACGCCGCCACCGTCGCCGACCTTGGTCAGGCCAGTGGCGCGTACCAGCGTAAAACTCTCGCTGACCATGCCGGGTGAAGAGAAAAACTCTCCGACGATTTCAAGATTTGCTGCGCGATAGCCGGTTTCCTCTTCCAGTTCGCGTGACGCCGATGTCAGCGTATCTTCACCTGCATCATGATCACCGATCAGGCCGGCCGGCAGCTCAATGCAATTGGCTCCAAGCGGAACACGATATTGCTCCACCAGCAGCACATGGCCGTCCTCGACCGCCAATATAACTGCCGCCTTGATTCCGCGCGCCCGTCCGACATATTCCCATTTCCCCCGCTTTTTGGCGGTAATGAAGCGGCCTTGCCACATGACTTCTTCGGGTTCGTCTTCCGGAAAACTCATAGTTCAATCAGGCGATCCGGCAATTCGTTGGGATTTTCGCTGCCTTTCGGAAAATGCTCGGCCAAGACGATGCCCATCTGGCGAACCGCCTCAGCCATGCCTTCACCGGGTTTACCAGCCTTGACCCGGTCGAGCAGCGCAACCATAGCGTCGCCCCAAACTTCCGGGGCGACCAATTTGGCTATTTCTTCGTCTGCGACGATCTCGGCGCGATGTTCCTTCATCGACAGATAAAGCAGCACGCCAGTGCGCCCGATGGTTTTCGCCTCGGTACCGACTTTGAACATCATGATCGCGCGTGCGCGGACGCGCGCCATTTTGATATGCTTTGGCGTAAGCGCAAGCCGCAGGGGCATCCATTTCAAAATCAGCCAGGTGCCAAACCATTTCAGTCCGAGCGCCGTCAGCAAGATCGCCAGATATTCGCGGGCGCTATACTCATGCTCCCAACCACCCGTCAGCCTGTCGATTAGCCCCAGATAAAAATCGGGAAAAAGCATATAGAAAAAGAGCGCGAGTGAAGCGACGGCGCTGGCCCAAGCCATGCCGATGTCCTCATAATGGTCGGACAGATCGCCAACAATTGTAACGATTTCGCCGCTTGTGTGGTGCTCGGCATCGGCCACCGCTGCGGTAACTAGGCTGTGGTCGCCCTCGTCAATATGATCGACTTTAGACATTTGCTATTCCTACCAGCCGCCCGAGGCACCGCCGCCGCCGAAGCTGCCGCCGCCACCGCCAAAACCACCGCCGCCAAAGC
>JBGSVG010000238.1:0-2316 GCA_041753095.1 Sphingorhabdus sp.
GGTCATTTCGGACCTCGCATTCCCCAAGGTTGAGCGCACCAAGCTGTCGAACGGTATCGAGATTGTTTACGCACAGCGCAACGCGGTGCCGATGACTCAGGTGTCGTTGAGCTTCGACGCCGGCAATACCGCCGATCCGCGTGATCGGTCAGGTACGCAGTCGCTCATGCTGGCGCTGCTTGATGAGGGCGCGGCGGGCATGACCTCGACGCAAATCGCCGAAGCGCAGGAACGGCTGGGCGCTAGCATCAGCAGCAATGCGAGCATGGACCGCACGAATATCAATGTGACGTCGTTGACGGCCAATCTCGCGCCGTCGCTGAAGTTGTTTTCAGACATTGTCCTGAAACCCGACTTTGTGCCGGGCGAAGTCGAACGGCTGCGCGGGCAGCAATTGGCGCGCATCCAGTCGGAACTGACCAGCCCACAAGGCATCGCCTTCCGCACCTTGCCGCCTATCCTGTTCGGCAAGGACCATCCTTACGGCATTTCGTTCACCGGCACCGGTGATGTTGCTACTGTCAGCAAAGTGTCGCGTGACGAAATCCTTGATTTCCATCACAAATGGTTCCGTCCGGAAAAAGCCACGTTCTTCGTCGTGAGCGACAAGCCGTTGGCAGAGATAAAAGAGGCGCTGGAGGGTAGCTTTGGTGGCTGGAAGCCTACTGGACCTGCTGGCATCAAGGATATGTCGGCAGCTCCTGCTGCTGCCAATCCGCGCATTGTCCTGATTAACCGCCCTGGCGCACCCCAGTCGCTGATTTTAGGTGGTCAGGTTCTGGCGACCAAAGGCACCGCGGATCTTGAAACCGCCATCACGGCCAACGAGGCATTGGGCGCTGGGTTCCTGTCCCGTATCAACATGGATCTGCGCGAAACCAAGGGCTGGTCCTACGGCGTGCGCGGCAGCATCAACCGTGTCGAGGGCGATGTGCCTTACCTGATTTCCGCGCCGGTTCAGGCCGACAAAACCGGCGAATCGATTGCTGCGCTGATGTCGAATTACAAGGCGTTTTTGAGCGACAAGGGCATCACCACCGAAGAACGCGAACGCATCATCGGGGGTAATATTCGTGAACTGCCTGGCAGCTTTGAAACATCGGGCGACGTGCTTGGCGCGATGCAGCGTAATGTGCTCTACAAGCGGCCTGACGATTTTTACGCTACGGTCGCAAGCGAGTATCGCGGTATGACTCAGGAAAAGCTCGACACCTCTATTCGTGCTTTGGTCAATCCGGATCGCTTCACATGGGTTGTGGTTGGCGACGCTGCGAAGGTCAAGCCACAGCTGGAAGCGCTTGGATTGCCAATTGAAATGGTCGGCGAAGCTGCTAACACCAGTGCAAACAACACCGCTAAATAAGGAGCAGGAATATGGCAGCAGTTGATGGTGATTGGGACGTAACAATCAAAAGCCCGATGGGTGACCAGAAGGCAGTTTTGACCGTCAACAGCGACGGCAGCAGCTTTTCGGGCAAGATGTCTGGCGGGCTCGGCACGATGGATATCGCGTCCGGTACAGTCGACGGCGATACGCTGAGCTGGGGCATGGACATTACCGTCCCAATGCCGATGCACCTCGATGCGACTGCAACAGTCGATGGGGATGCAATGACCGGCGAAGTGAAGGCCAGCGCTTTCGGTTCGATGGGGCTTTCGGGCACTCGCAAATAAATTTCGTCCTTCGGGGCCAAATTGAAACGGTGGCCGCTTGCCCTTATGGGTAGGCGGCCTTGTTGTATCTGTAAGGGATGCTAAGGAATTGAACGAAAGGCGTTTCCACCGAATCGCCCGATAAGCTCGGAGAACTCCCATGAACCAGCTTGCATCCGCATCGCAGCTTCGCATGTCGCTGTTGCGCTGGGCGCTGTTCGTAGTGCCTGTGGTGATGTTTCTTGGTTTTCTTTCGGGAACAGTATCTGGCTCCGCTGAAGAAAATGGCTGGTATCAGACTTTGATCAAACCCGATGCACAGCCGCCGGGCTGGGCGTTTGGCGTTGTTTGGCCGACACTTTACTTTTTGATGGGGCTGGCTTTCGCAATGATATTGCATGCCAGAGGTGCGTGTAGCCGCGGCCTTGCCATCGGTCTGTTTGTTGGCCAGTTTCTGGTGAATCTTAGCTGGTCACCGGTTTTTTTCGGCCAGCATAAGGTGACGACTGCCTTTTACATAATCATCGTGATGATCGTGCTTGGCATTGCAACAACGGTTGTATTTGCGCAGGTTCGCAAGGCTGCAGCATGGCTGATGGTGCCCTATCTGGTCTGGATTAGCTTCGCGGCGATACTGAATTTTCAGATCGACAGGCTGAATCC
>JBGSVG010000239.1:0-13185 GCA_041753095.1 Sphingorhabdus sp.
ATGGGCGCGACTGGCTGTTCAATCGAAGAGAATGAATTAAACGAGTTTGCGTTGCCCTTAGACCGGCAGCAAATGGGCGATGTTCTCGGGCTGACTATCGAAACGGTAAGTCGTCAGCTTTCCCGCCTGAAGGCCGATGGCATCATTGGCCTTCCCGACCGCCGAATGGTTTCGATCCAGAACCGACGTCGCCTGCAGGATCTTTCCGCCGCCGCCTGAGGCGCTTTTTGCTTTTCTTGATCTGAATCAAGGACGATCATGCTGCGCCGCCGCATGACAACCAAAGGGGCCGTCATTTTTCGGCTCGGGGAAAGACTATGGATAAGCTTGTAGCACGCTTTGGCGTGTGGTTCGTCGTTGCGCTTTTGGCCTTTGTCGCAATGGTATTGGGTGTCGATCAGGCCTTTTCTGTGCATATGGGAATTGCCTGCGTCGCAGCATTGATTGCGATGGCGGCATCGATGAACAAGTTCGATTTTGTGACGCAGCGCTTTCCGGCGCTTGGCGGTCCGGCGGCACAGTCGCGCTACGACGATGACCCCATTCGCTGGGGTGTGATCGCGACCCTCTTCTGGGGCATCGCTGGTTTTCTGGTCGGACTGATCATCGCGCTTCAGCTCGCGTTTCCGGCGCTGAACCTTAACTTGGAATATACCACATTCGGCCGCTTGCGTCCGCTGCACACGTCAGCGGTGATTTTTGCATTCGGAGGCAATGCGTTGATCGCAACGAGCTTTTACGTTGTCCAGCGCACTTGCCGGGCGAGACTCGCCTTCCCCGGTCTCGCCCGTTTTGTTTTCTGGGGCTATCAGCTATTCATCGTTCTGGCCGCCACGGGCTATCTGATGGGCGTTACCGAGGCGCGCGAATATGCGGAGCCCGAATGGTATGTCGATATCTGGCTGACGATTGTCTGGGTCAGCTATCTCGCGGTGTTTGTCGGCACCATCGTCAAGCGCAAAGAACCGCATATCTATGTTGCCAACTGGTTCTACCTAAGCTTCATCATCACCATTGCGATGCTGCATCTGGTCAATAATCTGTCGATGCCGGTCAGCTTTCTGGGATCGAAAAGCTACAGCGCGTTTGCAGGGGTTCAGGATGCGCTGACCCAGTGGTGGTATGGCCATAACGCAGTCGGATTTTTCCTGACCGCTGGTTTCCTGGCGATGATGTATTATTTCGTGCCGAAGCAGGCCGAACGTCCGGTCTATTCCTACCGGCTGTCAATCGTCCACTTCTGGTCCTTGATCTTCCTCTACATCTGGGCCGGCCCGCATCACCTTCATTATACCGCATTGCCCGACTGGGCGCAGACGTTGGGCATGGTGTTCTCGATTGTCCTGTGGATGCCAAGCTGGGGCGGGATGATTAACGGCCTGATGACGCTGAACGGCGCATGGGACAAGATCCGCACCGATCCGATCATCCGCATGATGGTAATGGCGCTCGCCTTCTACGGCATGTCGACCTTCGAAGGCCCGATGTTGTCGATCAAGGCAGTCAACAGCCTGTCGCATTATACCGACTGGACCATTGGCCATGTGCATAGCGGCGCATTGGGCTGGAACGGCATGATCACCTTTGCCTGCCTCTATTACATGTTCCCGCGCCTTTGGGGCCGGACACGCATGTATTCTCTACGAATGATCAACTGGCATTTCTGGCTCTCGACGCTGGGCATCGTTTTCTATGCCTCGGCTTTGTGGGTCGCCGGCATCATGCAAGGCCTGATGTGGCGCGAATATGGGGCCGACGGATATCTCGTCTATTCGTTCGTCGAAACGGTGACCGCGATGTTCCCGATGTATCTCATCCGTGCCTTTGGAGGTCTGCTTTATCTCTGCGGCGCGCTGATCATGGTCTACAATGTGTGGATGACTGTTGCGGGCAAAATCCGCGTCGAAAAGGCGATGACCGAAACGCCTTATGATCCCGATGCCGACCGTCCCTATGTTGCCGTTCCGGCCGAATAAGGAACAACGATAATGACAAACACCCCCAAAACCGGAAGCTTCAGCCACAAAAAGCTCGAACGTAATGTCACGTTGCTTGGCCTCTGTGCATTGGGCGCGGTCGCCATCGGCGGTATCGTTGAAATCGCGCCGCTCTTCTGGATCGACTCCACTGTCGAAAAGGTCGAGGGCATGCGGCCCTACACCCCGCTAGAGTTGACCGGCCGGAACGTCTATATCCGCGAGGGCTGCTATCTCTGCCACAGCCAGATGGTCCGCCCGTTCCGCGACGAGGTCGAGCGCTACGGGCCATATAGCTTGGCTGCCGAAAGCATGTACGACCATCCGTTCCAATGGGGTTCCAAACGAACCGGGCCCGATTTGGCGCGTGTCGGCGGGCGTTACTCGGACGAATGGCACCGCGCGCATTTGAAGAATCCGCGCAGCGTCGTGCCGGAATCGATTATGCCGCCTTATGCGTTCCTTGCCGGACGCGAGGTCAAGGTCGGCGATATGTCGGCTCATCTGACCGCTTTGTCGCGCGTCGGCGTGCCCTATAGCGAAGAAGCTATAAAAGAGGCTGACGCCGATCTGATTGCGCAGGCCGACCCCAATGCGAATAGCGATGCGCTGAAGGCACGTTACCCCAAGGCGCAAGCGCGCGATTATGATGGCGATCCAACGAAGGTTACCGAGATGGATGCGGTTGTCGCCTATCTTCAAATGATCGGCACGTTGGTCGATCACGAAAAGGCCAAAGCCTATGAGCAGCCGCGATGAACTATAACGATCTTCGCCACTTCGCCGATAGCTGGGGCTTGGTTGCGATGGGGATATTGTTCCTCATCCTCGTCCTGTGGCCCTTCCGTAAGGGGGCATCCAAGCGGAACCACGACGCAGCGCACATCATATTCAGGGATGACGAAAATGACTGATAACAAAAGGATCGATGCGCCAACAGGTACGCAGACAGTCGGTCATGAATGGGACGGCATTGAGGAACTCGATACGCCGATGCCACGCTGGTGGGTCTTTTCCTTCTGGGGGACGATCATCTGGGCTTTGGGCTATATTGTGCTGTATCCCGCAATCCCGATGGTCAACAGCGCAACACAGGGTATCTGGAACTGGTCAAGCCGGGGGCAGCTCGAGCAGGAAATGAAGGCGGAAACGTTGCGCCGCGCGCCCATCACGAACGCGCTGGCCGCTATCCCGGTTGAGCAACTGGCAGGTGATGAGCGGCTGTACCAAGCCGCAGTCGAAGGTGGACGCGCGGCATTCAAAGTGCATTGCGTCCAATGCCACGGCTCTGGCGCAGCAGGTTCGGCTGGCTACCCCAATCTCAACGATGACGATTGGCTGTGGGGCGGCGATATGCCCGCGATCCATTACACGCTGACGCATGGCGTAAGGCAGCCTGACCATGACGAAACGCGGTTTTCGCAGATGCCAGCATTCGCGGGCGTGTTGAGTAATGGCGAAATCGACGCGGTGACATCTTATGTCCGCTCGCTGTCGGGCCTTGAAAAAGCGAGCGCGAAGTCGGCCAGCGGCGCTACTCTTTTCGCCAACAATTGTGCGTCGTGCCACGGCGTGGACGGCAAGGGCCTGCGCGAATTTGGCGCTCCAAACCTGACTGATGGTATCTGGCTATATGGCGGGGACAAAGCGAGCTTGACGACAACCGTCAACAAAGCGCGCTACGGCGTGATGCCCCGCTGGAACAATCGCCTCGATCCGGTGACGATCAAAATGCTCGCGGCCTATGTGCATTCGCTCGGCGGCGGCGAAGCCAATCCTGTGCCAGTGGCGACACCGGCACCCGACCCGGCAAAGGTCGTATCCAATGTCCAGCCCTGAGGACCTCACCGGCCCAAACCAGCCGCTCTATCAGGCGCGCAAGGGCGTCTATCCCAAGGCAGTCGACGGGTTTTTCCGCCGGCTGAAATGGGGCATCATGGCGGTCACGCTGGCGATCTATTATATCACGCCATGGATCCGGTGGGATCGGGGCCAATATGCCTCCGATCAGGCGGTTCTCGTCGATCTTGCCAACCGGCGTTTTTACATGTTCCAGATCGAAATCTGGCCGCATGAATTCTACTATGTCGTTGGTCTACTGGTCATGGCTGGCATCGGGCTATTCCTGGTGACCAGCGCGGTGGGCCGCGCCTGGTGCGGCTATGCCTGTCCGCAGACGGTGTGGACCGACCTGTTCCAGCATGTTGAACGGTTCATCGATGGCGACCGAAACGCACAGATTCGACTGGAAAAGGCGAAATGGGGGCCGCAGAAAATCGCCAAGCGCTTAAGCAAATGGTCGGTTTGGCTGTTCATCGCCTTCTGGACCGGCGGCGCATGGATCATGTATTTTGCCGATGCGCCAACATTGGTCCGCGACTTCTGGTCGGGCGAAGCAGCACCCGTTGCTTACGCGACGGTCGGGATATTGACCGCGACGACCTTCATCTTTGGCGGTTTCATGCGCGAGCAGGTGTGCATCTATATGTGCCCGTGGCCGCGTATCCAGACCGCGATGATGGACGAAAAGTCGCTGCTGGTAACGTACAAGGACTGGCGCGGCGAACAACGCGGCAGCCTGAAGTCGGCGCAAGCCAACCCATCCGCATTTGGTGACTGTATCGATTGCAACCAATGCGTCGCTGTTTGCCCTACCGGAATCGACATTCGCGAAGGACCGCAAATCGGCTGCATCACTTGCGCTTTGTGCATCGATGCCTGCGACAATGTCATGGCGCAAATCGGCAAGCCGCGCGGGTTGATCGATTATTGCACATTGGATGATGCCGAGGTCGAAAAGGCGGGCGGCACCGGCCACCCCGCGTTGAAAACGCTCTTCCGACCGCGCACGTTGGTCTATTTTGGCATCTGGGTGAGCATCGGTCTTGCGATGCTCTTCACATTGGGTCAGCGCACTCGGCTTGATCTGGCAGTGCAACGCGACCGCAATCCGGTCTATGTCCGCCTGTCCGACGGCTCAATCCGCAACAACTACACGCTGAATATCCGCAATATGGAAACACGGCCACGTATCGTCGATGTCTATGTTGAGGGGCTGCCCGGCGCAGTGGTCTGGACGCCCGAAGGCAAGCGGGAATTCGCCAAACAGAACGTCAATTTTGCGGTTGGCCCCGATGCCGTGCACAAGGTTCGCCTGTTTATCGCGGCACCTGCCGAAGGGCCAGCGCGCACCGAATTCACGATCAACACAAGGGCACGCACGGGGGACGAACGCGGCGACAGCGATGAAGTCGTTTTCGAAAGGCCAGAGGCAGTAAAATGAAAATACTCACCAATGGCAAGTTCACCGGCTGGCATATGACCGCAATTCTGGTCGTGTTTTTCGGCATTGTGATGGCGGTGAATTTCTACATGGCGCGTATGGCGCTTGGCACTTTTGGCGGGACAGTTGTCGATAACAGCTATGTCGCCAGCCAGAATTACAACCGCTGGCTTGCCGCCGCCGACAAGCAGGATATGCTTGGCTGGACGACCAAGGCGGCTCTGACCACTGATCGCTTTGTCGTCATCGATGTCGAGCAGAACGGCCAGCCGTTGCAAGGCGTCACCGCAATTGGCGATGCACTGCATCCTTTGGGCCGCGCGGTAGATCAACCACTGGCGTTCAAGACGATGCCCGATGGCACACTTAGGTCGACCACCGCGCTGCCCGTGGGACGTTGGAATGTGCAGATTTCGCTGCGCCAGAGTGCCGACATCTATAGATTTGTGGAACAGCTCCAGTGACCGCGGCCACGCCCAACCGTGCGCCGATCGAATTGCCGGTCGCGGATTTCGCGGTTCCAAGCATGCGCTGCGCCGGATGTATTTCCAAACTGGAAAGCGGGCTGGCGCTGCAACCCGGCATCGTCAATGCGCGGGTGAACTTTACCGCCAAACGAGTCAGCGTCACGCATTTGCCCGAAATGACAATGCCGCAATTGCTTGAAGCGATATCCTGCGTCGGCTTCGAAGCGGTAGCGATTTCGGAAAGCAGTGGCGAGGCCGACAATAAGGAAGCCAAACGCCTTTTGAAGGCAATGGCGGTCGCGGGCTTCGCGATGATGAACATCATGTTGCTGTCGGTGTCGGTCTGGTCTGGCGCGACCGGGGTCACGCGTGACCTGTTCCACTGGCTGTCGGCGCTGATTGCCTTGCCGACGATTGCCTATTCGGGACAACCCTTCTTCCGCTCGGCATGGACCGCGCTGCGTAAAGGCCGGACCAATATGGACGTGCCGATTTCGATTGGCGTGACCATCACCACTGCGCTCAGTCTCTATGAAACCTTCACCCATGGCCCGCATGCCTATTTCGACGGCGTGGTGATGTTGCTATTTTTCCTGCTGACCGGACGCTGGCTCGATGCGGTCATGCGCGACCGCGCGCGCGACGGGGTGAGCGCTTTACTCAAGCAGACAGCGGCAGGCGCGATGGTGTTGCAACCCGGTGGCAAGACAGCTTGGATCGAGGCGAAAGCTTTGGAACCCGACATGGTGATGCTGGTCGCCGCTGGTGAGCGGCTGGCCGCTGACGGGATCGTGACCGAAGGCGTCAGCAGTTTTGATCTGTCGCTGCTGACCGGTGAGACAACGGCGCAGTCCGTCGTCATCGGCAGCATTGTGCATGCTGGCACGCTGAACCTCGACGCGCCGGTGCATGTCCGCGTGACCGCAGCAGGGGCGGATACCGCAATCGCCGACATCGCGCGGCTGATGGAGCAGGCATCGCAGGGCAAATCGCTCTATGTCCGCGTCGCCGACCGTGCCGCGCGGCTTTATGCGCCAGCCGTGCACACATTAGCTGCGCTAAGCTTTCTCGGCTGGATGGTGGCCGGAGCCGGATGGCATGAAAGCCTGCTGGTCGCGGTCGCGGTGCTCATCATCACCTGCCCCTGCGCGCTTGGCCTCGCGGTTCCTGCCGCACAGATCGTTGTGGCCGGAGCGCTAATGCGCGCTGGCATATTGGTGAAGGACGGCAGCGCGCTCGAACGCCTCGCTGAGGTCGATTTGGCAATGTTCGACAAGACCGGAACGCTCACCATGGGAAGGCCGACGCCTACCAATTTGGCGAATGCAACAGGCGAGCAGAAATCAGTCCTTCTGGCTGTGGCGCGGGCAAGCCGTCATCCCTTGTCCGAAGGGATTAGGCGCGCGCTGGAGGCCGAAGGTGTCGCCGCTGCCAATATCGAACAGGTGCGCGAAGTGGCTGGAGCTGGCGTTTACGCCACCGCCGATGGCCGCGCGGTATCGCTTGGTCGTCCGGATATGGAAATATCGCACGACGGCCTTGCTTCTGAATTGCAGATACAAGGCCAGCCATCATTCGCGGTGCATTTCTCCGACCAACTGCGCCCCCACGCCGCAGCGACGCTCGCAGAGCTTCAAGCCCTTGGCCTGACGTCTTCGATCATCTCTGGCGACCGGGCTGAATCAGTCGGCCCGGTAGCCCGCATTTTGGGCATCACCGCGCAGACTTCAATGCTGCCACAAGAAAAACTCGATGCCATTGCCCGGCAAAAGGCGGCAGGACATAAGGTACTGATGGTAGGCGACGGGCTGAATGACGGCCCGGCCCTTGCCGCCGGTTATGCATCGATAGCCCCGGCCTCTGCCAGCGACGCAGGTCAGAATGCCGCCGATGTCGTTTTCATGGGCGATGCGCTAACCCCTGTCGCAACCGCAATCCGCGCTGCGCGCCGGACGCAACAGATCGTCCGGCAGAATTTCATATTGGCAATCGGATATAATGTCCTCGCGGTCCCACTAGCGATTGCTGGCTATGTCACGCCGTTGATCGCGGCTGCCGCAATGTCGGGTTCCTCAATGGTGGTGGTCGCCAATGCGCTTCGCCTGAAGAATGCAGCGAAATGACCGGTTTAGCTCTGCTCATCCCCGTTGCGCTGGGTCTCGGATTATTGGGCCTCGCGGGGTTCTTCTGGTCGATCAAAAACGGCCAGTTTGATGATGCCGATGGCGCCGCTTTGCGCATATTGATTGACGAAGAGGATGAGCTGTGAAGCGTCTCGCCACCCTACTTGCAGTCTCGATATTGGTTATGCCGCCAGCGCCAGCCACCGCCAAATCCATCATGGTCGGCGTCTGCGGCGAAGGCGATGTGCGCATCACGATACCAGTCAAAGCGCCACTACCTGGCGAAGGCGGCGATCATGGGTGCTGCAAAAAGGGATGCCATGCCGCCAATGAGCGCAAGAAGAAGGCCGCCGGCACCACCGACGACGGCTGCTGCTGAAACAAAAAGAGCGGCGCCTCCCCCCGGAAGCGCCGCCCGTGGCGTGACGTTTTCGCTGACTCTCTAGAAGCGGAAACCCAGACCAACCCCGAATACGATCGGATCGAGACTAATCTTCACGCGCTGCGTGCCGATGGCAGTGGTCGCCAGCCGTGCAGTCGTATCGATATCGATATATTTGACATCGAAATTGAGGAACATCTTGTCGTTCAGGTCAATATCGATCCCGGCCTGCGCCGCCCAGCCGAAACTGTCTTTCAGATTGACATCAGTTTGCCCAACTGCGGCTTCCAGACCGGCAGAAGGCTTTTCCGAGTAGAACATCGTATAGTTCACGCCCGCGCCGACATAGGGCCGCACCTTGGCTTCGGGGGCGAAATGATATTGCACGGTCAGCGTTGGTGGCAGCACCCAAGTCGATGCAAGCTTGCCGATACCTCCGGTCGTGCCGGATGTGCCCGATGCATTATGTTTGGTGGTCGCTGCGATAAGCTCCAACCCGACATGGTCGCTGACCATATGTGTGATGTCGACTTCGGGCATGATGCTGTTATTGACCTTCACCTCTTCGGTAGGGAAAGTCGGAAGAATGCCGCCAGAGCTTTCGGTCGGCGCGACCATGATGGCGCGGACACGAACGAAAGTATCTCCAGCCTTGGCAAATGCAGGTGTGGCCAGCGCGCTGGCAGCGATTGCCGCAGGCAAGAACGTGTACTTAAGCAATTTCATGATTTTATCCTTTTGGGACGAGGTTGATTATTTTTTACAGGTGCTCATGCCGACCACCCGATATGCCGGGCACCAGCGGATGAGACCGGTCAGCAACGGAATGAGACCAATCCAGCCCCAATTTGTTTTCGGACCGAAAAACACCAACGCGATCAGTACGACCCCGATAATGATCCGGGCTAGACGGTCGGCATTACCAACATTTGCGGCGCTCATTTCCCTGACTCCTTAATTTTAAGGTGTAGATGCAATGAACCGCAGCAGCATGCATGACATTGATCTCAGGCAAGAAAGCGCTTGATCGAAATCAAGGACAGCGGGCAAGCTTTGTAAGCATGTTGCGGTGATGTGGCCTTATTATCCCGACCTGCTATCGCGCAACGTACCGCGTTACACCAGCTACCCCACGGCGGCGGAATTTCGAGAAGATGTCGGGCCGTCTGCATTGATGGAAGCACTGGACAAGATCGGCTCCGACGAGCCTGTGTCCTTGTATGTTCACATCCCTTATTGCCAACAAATCTGCTGGTATTGTGGCTGTAACACTGGGGCGGCCAATAAGGCTCAGCGGTTGAGTTCGTATCTGTCGGCACTGGAATCTGAGATCGCTCTTGTGGCGAGCCGGTTGGGTGGCCGTGGGACGGTAACCAACATCGCTTTTGGCGGCGGCAGTCCTAACGCTATCGCCCCGGTCGAATTCGTCCGGCTGGTCGACCGGATCCTCACTACTTTCAATTGCACTAGGCCCAATATTTCGGTGGAACTCGATCCGCGCATTTTTAGCGCGGAGTGGGCAGATACATTAGCGCATTGCGGCGTGTCACGCGTCAGCCTTGGCGTGCAAAGTTTCAGCGAAAATATCCAGCAAGCTATCGGCCGAATTCAGCCAGTGGAAATGATTGAAGAATGCACGGCCCATTTGCGCGATGTCGGCATATATGCGGTCAACTTTGACTTGATGTACGGACTTCCGAATCAAAGCGTTGAAGATTTGCAATCGACACTGCGCATCGCAATCCGACTTCAGCCGAGCAGAATTGCCCTGTTCGGCTATGCCCATATGCCTCAACTTTTTCCGCGCCAGCGGCGGATTGATGACAGCAATTTGCCGGGCCCTGCCGAACGCTTTTCGATGGCAGAATTGGGATATCGCGAGCTCACCGACGCCGGCTATAAAGCGATCGGCTTTGATCATTTCGCTCGCGCCGACGACAGTCTGGCGATCGCTGCAAAGCAGGACCGGCTGCATCGAAATTTCCAAGGTTATACTGATGATGGCTGCGAAATTATGATTGGTTTGGGCGCCAGCGCAATCAGCACCTTCCCCGATTATATTATCCAGAACGAAAAAAATCCGGGCCGTTACCGGATGCAGGCATCATCCCAAAATGTGTCTGCGTTCAAGGGAGTCAAGCGAACAGCCGATGATCGACTGCGCGGAGCATTGATCGAAAAACTGTTGTGCAGCGGCAACTCGGGGCCGGTTCCGCATAAACTGCTGAATGCAGTGCACGCGGAGTTGAATATCTTCATTCAGCGCGGCTTGGCGCGCTTGCAATCTGACGCAATCATCATCGAGCCCGATGGCTTGCCATATTCGCGCGCGGTTGCCTCATTGCTGGATAGATACCGGCAACCAGAAGGTACGCAATTCAGCCAAGCCGTATAGTCTGCTGATTTCGACGTCACTCAGCCTTCTGCCTTTTGCAGCCATGGATGGCTCACCACAGTCATGTTCCGATTATGAAAATGCTATGCCCAAATCCCTCCTTTCCGGCCAAAACGCCTAAAAAGTGACAGTTATATTACAATAATGTTGCACATGTGTCATGAAAGTGTAATATTTGGCTCAGGAATGAGGAGATGAGCCATGAAATTGTTATTTGCCAGTGCCTTGGTTGCCGTTGCTTTTGCCGGAGTGGCACATGCAGAGTCGGCTGATGGCGTCGAGACGGCTTATCCGCCCGTAGCAATCGGGTATAAAGCTCTTGCAGCGGGTGATAACGCGCAAGCGATAACGGACATGCTCGAAGGCTCGGTGAGCCGGAATGACCCGGCGTTTCTTTTGAACCTTGGCCAAGCCTATGCACGAAGCGGTCGACTTGCCGAAGCGCGCGAGCTCTTTCGCAAAGCAGCCAAAAAGAGAGAAAATGTGGACCTCGTAATGGCTGACGGGCGTATCATGAGCTCTAAACTCGCCGCACGCCAAGCGCTCGCAACCGTTCAGGTGGGGATCGCCTCGCGCTAGTTTAAAAAACGCATGAGTTGAAAAAGCGGGCCTGCGTTGCCCGCTTTTTTGTCTGCACAACAGGTCCCGTCCGCTTGCACTGCGGGTGTCACATTACTGACCCAAAACATTCTTGATTCCGCAATACGATAACCACAGCGCCGTCACAGGTGGCTTCTAATCGCCTGTCTAGACAACGGGTGGGGCCTATGTTGATTCGTCGCTGGTCCGTTGCATATGCCTGAAATCGGGCGAACAATATTTGTTGCGGAGAATCATAATGTTAGACCCAAAATTGCGCGGGATTGTTTATGCGACAGCGGCTGCCGCTCTCGTATCGGCATGCGGCGCAGACGATATCGCGTCGCCAGGTACCGGCGGTAATATCACCATCAACAACCCGGCACCTCCGCCTCCCCCTCCCCCGCCGCCTCCCCCGCCTGCGACGGTGACCCCTGCAACTGGTTGCCCGACTATCGGTAACCCGGTTCAGTTGACTGATGATGGCACCATAACCGGCCCGACCGGCACCTACCGTGTGTGCACATTACCCGCTCGTCTTACCGCCAGTACGACTTTGACCAAAGTGACTGGTTTGCTGTACCGTTTGGGCGGACGCGTCGATGTTGGCACCGACCAGGGCCCAACCGAAGAAACCACCGACCCGGCTGACGTCGTTCTGACGGTCCAGCCCGGCGTCGTCGTCTTTGGTGGCACCGGCGTTTCCTGGTTGAACGTGAACCGCGGCAACCGCATCAGCGCGATTGGGACCGCTGCACTCCCCATCGTTTTCACCAGCCGCGACAACGTGCTCGGCCTGAACACTGACAACTCAATCGGCCAATGGGGCGGCGTCGTTCTCAACGGACGCGCGCCAATCACCGATTGCGCGGCTCCTGCCGCAACACCAGGCACGATTGCCTGCGAGCGTCAGGTTGAAGGCGCGGTTGACCCTGCACTTTACGGCGGCGCCACTGCCAACGACAATAGCGGCCGGATGAGCTACGTTCAAATTCGCTTCTCGGGCTTCGTGCTGTCGGGCAACTCCGAACTACAGTCGTTGACTACCGGCGGAACCGGATCGGGCACCGTGCTTGACCATATCCAATCGTTCAACAGCTCAGACGACGGCGCGGAATTCTTCGGCGGCAACGTCAACATGAAATATTTCGTGTCGATCGGCGCAGACGATGACAATCTTGACACCGACACCGGCGTTAAAGCGAACTTCCAATATGTCTTGGCAGTGCAGCGTCAGGGTGCCGGCGACTCGATGATCGAAGCTGACTCGGACAATACGCTGGACGGCAACACACCGCGCCAGAACACCCGCCTTTCAAACTTCACGTTCATCCAGCGCAACAACACCGGCAACCTCTCGGCTATATTGTTGCGCGGCGGCACTGACTATACGCTCGCCAACGGCGTAATCGTAAGCCCCATCACGTCGTGCTTGCGCATCAGCCGTCCGCAGACGATCTCTGCTACGGTCGACGCAGCAATCGACGAAGCTGGCGCTCCGTTGGTTCGTTCGGTAGTCGCTCAGTGCGGCGCACCAAAGTTCCGCGGTGATAACGGCGTAACCGAAGCACAGGTTGCTGCAGTTTTTGGAACTGGTGCGAACAATAATAACGACGCATTCACGCCAACGCTCACCTCGTTGTTCATCAACGGGGCAAGTGAAACCGCAGTCGCAGCATTTAATGCAAGCACGCTGAATGCGTTCTTTGATGCAACCACCTATGTTGGTGCGGTTCGCGATGCAAACGACACTTGGTATGCCGGTTGGACATGTAACAGTGCGACTGCAACGCTCGGTACCAGCATCAGCGGTCTTTGCACCTCCCTGCCGACCTTCTGATAGGCGGACTATGATATCGGGTGGGGTGCAGGCACGGCCAAGCACCCCACCCTTTTTTGAATATGAAAAGGGAATGATAATGTTGAAGCCATTGGGGGCAATCAGCCTGTTGCTTTTGACGTCAGCGCTCGTCTCGCCTT
>JBGSVG010000240.1:0-2724 GCA_041753095.1 Sphingorhabdus sp.
ATGACGGAAACAATTGCTGTGCTCTATTACTGGCTCAAATCGGCCCATATCATTTTCGTGATTTTCTGGATGGCGGGGTTGTTCATGCTCCCGCGCTTTTTCGTTTATCATCAGGAAAGCGTCGAAGGTTCGGAAGAATCCACAAAATGGGTCGACCGCGAAGCCAAGCTGATCAAAATAATCCTCAACCCAGCGATGATTATTGTCTGGGTGGTTGGCCTGTTGCTTGCTTGGCATATCGCTGCGTTGAGCGAAGGATGGTTCCATGCCAAACTTCTGTTTGTGATTGGCCTGTCCGCTTATCATGGCTGGATTGTCGGCTATGCGAAGAAACTCGCGTGCGGAGAACGGCAACTCACCGGAAAGCAGCTTCGATTGTTCAATGAAGTGCCGGGGATTGCGGCGGCGATCATTGTCATATTGGTGGTTGCCAAACCGTTTTGACAGCTGGCAGCATCCCGGTTCTCTAAATTTGTTACGGGAGGACGCAATGACATTAACGCGCCATGATGACGGCAGTGCGGGCGACGTCGATTATGGGCAAATCGGTGACGGTTACAGTGTTTTTCGAAGGCCCGACCCGCTCATAGCAAAGCAGATTCTCGATGCATTGGGCGACGCAACCACTATATTGAATGTCGGCGCTGGCACAGGGTCATATGAGCCTGCCGACCGGCAGGTCACTGCACTGGAGCCGTCAGAATCCATGCGGGCGCAGCGTCCCTCGGGTCTTGCGCCTGCAATCGACGGAGTTGCAGAAGATTTACCGTTCGAAGACGCCAGTTTCGATGCGTCAATGGCGACAGTTACCGTCCATCAATGGTCTGACCTGGAAAAAGGGTTGTCCGAAATGCGCCGCGTGACGCGCGGAAACATCGTTCTGTTGGTCTGCGATCCTGAATTGATGAGCGACTATTGGCTCAGCGATTATATTCCCGAAGTTAGAGAGATTGAAGCAAGCCGATTTCCCTCAATCGAGCGGATCAGGGTTGCTCTGGGCGGCGAGGTTCAGGTTCTGCCGGTTCCGGTTCCGCTTGATTGCAGCGATGGCTTCAACGAGGCTTATTACGGTCGGCCGGAAATGTTTCTAAATGAAAAGGCACGGCTGGCCTGCTCCAGCTGGAGCCTCGTGCCAAAAGCAGCCGTTGAACGCTTCGTGGATAATCTATCTGCAGATCTGGCGAGCGGAAATTGGGACAAGAAATATGGTCATTATAGATTGCAGCCGTTTTTTGATGGTCCCTTGCGTCTAGTTGTAGGCATGCCGCTCCCTTAGCGCACCCCCTGTGGACATGGCCTCAACTTTGTAAGGCACACCGACCCTGTTGACGAATGGCCGCTGTGGGACTATCTGACACTCCAAGCCCGTCCTGGGCGTGAGGCGCGACTTTCACAACAACCGCGCCACCAACCTTACCATCTCCCGCCGGTTAGCTTTCTGATACCGGTTGTCATTTCGGGCTCTAGGCACAACACACGGAATTTATTATGCATTTGAAAGAGCTGAAAAGCAAAAACCCCGCCGACCTCGTCTCGATGGCCGAAGAGCTAGGCGTCGAAGGCGCATCGACCTTGCGCAAGCAGGATCTGATGTTCGCGATCCTGAAAGAACTCGCCGAAGATGGCGAGCAGATCATGGGACTCGGCACGATTGAGGTTTTGCCCGATAGTTTCGGCTTTCTGCGTTCACCCGAAGCCAACTATCTTGCCGGGCCTGACGATATTTACGTCTCGCCCAATATGGTGCGCCAGTTTGGACTGCGTACCGGTGACACGGTAGAAGGTGAAATCCGCGCGCCTAAGGATGGCGAGCGTTATTTTGCCCTGACCAAGGTCATGAAGATCAACTTTGACGACCCCGACGCTGTGCGTCATCGTGTCAATTTCGATAACCTTACACCACTTTATCCCGACGAGAAACTGACGCTCGATTCGCATGACCCGACGGTCAAGGACAAGTCGGCGCGCGTGATCGACATCGTCAGCCCACAGGGTAAGGGCCAGCGCGCCCTGATCGTGGCGCCGCCGCGCACGGGTAAGACTGTGCTGCTGCAGAACATCGCCCGCGCAATTACCGAAAACCATCCCGAGGTTTTCCTGATCGTGCTTCTGATCGACGAACGGCCCGAGGAAGTTACCGACATGCAGCGTTCGGTGAAGGGCGAAGTTGTGTCCTCGACCTTTGACGAGCCGGCCACGCGCCACGTTCAGGTCGCCGAAATGGTCATCGAAAAGGCGAAGCGTCTGGTCGAGCACAAGCATGATGTCGTCATTCTGCTCGACTCGATTACCCGCCTTGGCCGTGCCTACAACACCGTCGTGCCTTCATCGGGCAAAGTGCTTACCGGCGGTGTCGATGCCAATGCATTGCAACGCCCGAAGCGCTTCTTTGGTGCAGCGCGGAACATCGAGGAAGGCGGTTCGTTGTCGATCATCGCAACTGCGTTGATCGATACGGGTAGCCGCATGGATGAAGTTATTTTCGAGGAATTCAAGGGTACGGGCAACTCCGAAATCGTGCTCGACCGCAAGGTTTCGGACAAGCGTATTTTCCCGTCGCTCGATGTCGGCAAGTCCGGCACACGCAAGGAAGAGTTGCTGGTCGAGGAAGGCAAGCTCAAGAAAATGTGGGTGCTTCGCCGCATCCTCATGCAGATGGGCACCGTCGATGCGATGGAATTCCTGCTCGACAAGATGAAGGATTCGAAGACCAACGAAGACTTC
>JBGSVG010000241.1:0-14758 GCA_041753095.1 Sphingorhabdus sp.
AACCGCCACCACCGGAGCCCTGATCATTGACGTTGCTGCTTGGATCCAGATCATCGAGACGCATGGCGATTCTTCCTTGATTTCTATAATTTCAGCATTGCCGTTCACGCCGAAAAGCGCAAGTAACAGTTAAACGTCCTATCCAACGCAAAGGCCCACTTTCATGTTCCTCAAAGGAAAAACTGCCCTCATTACAGGTTCGACATCCGGCATCGGCCTTGGCTATGCGCGCGCACTTGCCGCGGAAGGCGCCAATGTCATGATTAACGGATTTGGCGATAAGGCCGCGATTGACGGTTATGTGGCCGAGCTCGCGCTGGCTAGCGGCGCTGGTGCGGGATATTCAGGCGCAGACATGACAAAACCTGCGGAAATCCGGGAGATGGTCGATGAATGCTCCGATACGCTCGGCGCACCCGATATCTTGATAAATAATGCAGGCATTCAACATGTCGCGCCTGTCGACGAATTCCCTGAAGACAAATGGGATGCGATCCTGTCGATCATCCTGTCGTCGGCCTTTCATGCGACAAAGGCTGCTTTGCCGGCCATGAAAGCGAAAGGATGGGGCAGGGTCATCAACACCGGGTCGATGCACAGCCTCGTTGCCTCGCCCTTCAAATCGGCATATAATGCGGCGAAGCACGGACTGGCCGGTTTTACCAAAACTGTTGCGCTCGAAGTCGCAACGCAGGGCATTACAGTGAACAATATTTGCCCCGGCTATGTCTGGACACCGCTGGTTGAGAACCAGATACCCGATACAATGAAAGCACGTGGGCTAACGCGCGATCAGGTTATCAACGACGTATTGCTCGCAAACCAGCCGCAGAAGCAGTTTGTGCAGGTCGAGCAACTCGCGGCGCTCGCCGTTTTCTTGTGCCGTGATGAGGCGAGTGCGATTACCGGCACAAACCTCTCCGTCGATGGGGGATGGACGGCGCAATAAGGCTGCGTTAGCGTTCACCAAATTTGCTGGGGAGCAGAGTGATGAAAAAGTTACTGGGAGCAGTCGCGTTGGCGGCATTATCGGTCGCACCTGCGCAGGCGGAGGAAGTTAGCAAGGCTATCGAAATCGATATGCCTTCGCTGATGGAATTGTACCGAGACCTGCACGCGAATCCCGAACTCAGCTTTCAAGAATTCCGCACCTCTGCCAAACTTGCTGCCGAAGCAAAGCGGCTTGGGTTTACGGTCACCGAAAAAGTGGGGCAAACCGGCGTAGTTGCCGTGTTGAAAAACGGACCGGGCCCGGTAGTGATGTTGCGCGCTGATATGGACGGACTGCCGGTAATCGAGCAAACCGGATTGCCTTATGCATCGAAGGTAAAGGGTGTCAGCAAATCGGGCGTTGAAACTGGCATAATGCACGCCTGTGGCCATGACACCCACATGACCGCATGGGTGGCCACCGCGCGGCAAATGGTCGCGAATAAAGACAAATGGTCTGGCACATTGGTGATGATCCTGCAGCCAGCCGAGGAAATCGGTTCGGGTGCCCGCGCCATGCTGGCGGACGGTTTGTATACCCGTTTCCCCAAACCGAAATATGTTGTTGGCTTCCATGATGCCGCGCAGTTCCCTGCGGGTGCGATCGGCTACACTTCGGGTTTTGCACTGGCGAATGTCGACAGCGTCGATATCAAGGTCAAAGGTGTCGGCGGTCATGGTGCTTATCCGCAAACCACCAAGGACCCTATCGTTCTTGCGTCGCGAATAGTCGGGGCATTGCAAACATTAGTCAGCCGCGAAGTCGATCCTCAGGATGCTGCGGTTGTTACCGTTGGCAGCATTCATGGCGGCGCAAAACACAATATCATTTCCGATGAAGTGACCATGCTGCTCACGGTTCGCAGCTATTCGGATGAAACGCGCAAGCTCCTGCTCGACGGTATCCGCCGCATTGCCAAAGGCGAAGCGATTGCAGCGGGGGTACCCGACGACAAGATGCCGGAGGTTAGCGTTGCAGAGAATGAGTTTACGCCGGCGACGTATAACACGCCCGAATTGACTGCGAGAATTGCCTCGCTTTTCAAAACCCGATTTGGCGAGCGGCGGGTTATTGCAACCCGGGCGGTCATGGGCGGCGAGGATTTCAGCGAATTCTACCGAGCCGACAAAGCCAATGTCGAAAGCCTTATTTTCTGGGTTGGTGGGGTGCCACAGGCACAGTTTGACGCCGCGATGAAGGATGGAAAGGCATTGCCGTCGCTGCATTCACCTTTTTGGGCACCCGACGCTGGAAAAGTTATTTCGACCGCCGCAGAAGCAATGACGGTTGCGGCGATGGATTTGATGAAAAAATAGCGGGTCCAGCACTATTTCATCTTCGGAATTTTCTTTCTGTTATAGCGAACGTGGCTGAACCTATTCAGCATATGCTGCCGCAGGTTCGGCGGATTGTGATGTTACGTTGTTTTCTGAGGCAATCTGGGCGTTTTGCGGCGAACTGATACCATTGGCGGCGGATGGGTTCGCATCCGCGTTACTCGCCCCGTAAGGCAAGCCAAAATCAGGCTGAATCGGATTACCATCAATCGACGGTTGTCCCATTTGAAAATTTAAATCAGTTGCATTAACAGGTTGCGGAGCTGGTGTGGGACCCTGCACTTCAGTCTCGGCTGTATCCGCAATATTCGAAGGCTGTTCCGACTGGTCCGCTTCAACCGATGGTGCCGGGGCGGGATCGATTGGATTTTCTGATGGCACAAGCATGGCGATCAATCCCGCCACGCCCAATACCGTCAATATTGCTTTTTGAATGTTATCCATTTTGCAGTCCGCTCGTCGTCGAAAGGTGCGGTAGCAAAGGGCCGTTAATATAATATTAGCGATGCCCATACTTGGCCATGACAAAAAATCCGCCGACATCTCTGCCGGCGGATAGGTGTTTTCCTCCCCAGGAAAACAAAGAAATTGTGTAGACTATTTTCCGCCAGCACTGCCCAGGCGATGATATAAACGGGCGAATTTGACTGACTCGGGCTTGTCTTTGATTTCTTCCAGATAGAACACCAGCGCTTGGCGCAGGAGGGTCAGATCTTCGGTCGACAACACAGCTCTGGCTTTTGGAGGTTCGCTCATCGTCTTGTTCCCCGATCAGGCCGCGTTGGCGAACTGGTTCATCGTATTGTCCTTGCCGCCAGCCTTCAGTGCGGCTTCACCGGCAAAATATTCCTTGTGGTCGTCACCAATGTCGGAGCCCGACATATTCTGGTGCTTGACGCAGGCGATGCCCTGACGGATTTCCTTGCGCTGGACGCCAGCGACATAACCCAGCATCCCCATTTCACCGAAATAGTCTTTCGCGAGATTATCGGTGCTGAGCGCAGCGGTATGGTAGGTCGGAAGCGTGATCAGGTGATGGAAAATACCGGCACGTTTAGCTGAATCGCGCTGGAAATTCTGGATACGAGCGTCGGCTTCGATACCCAGGTCGGTCTCGTCATAAGACGCGCTCATCAGGTTTGCGCGGTCATATGCCGATACGTCCTTGCCGTCTGACGACCAGGCGTCGAAAACCTGCTGACGGAAGTTGAGCGTCCAGTTGAAGCTTGGCGAGTTGTTATATGCAAGCTTTGCATTGGGAACGACCTCGCGGATACGGTCAACCATAGCAGCAATCTGTTCGATATGGGGCTTTTCGGTTTCGATCCAGATGAGGTCTGCGCCGTTTTGCAGGCTGGTGATGCAGTCGAGGACACAGCGGTCTTCGCCCGTGCCTGCGCGGAACTGGAACAGGTTCGAAGGCAGACGCTTGGGACGAAGCAACTTGCCGTTGCGGTTGAGGATTACATCGCCATTTTGTGCAGTCGCCGGATCGATTTCTTCACAATCGAGGAAGCTGTTGTAGAGGTCGCCCAAATCACCGGCTTCTTTTGAAACAGCAATCTGCTTTGTTAATCCAGCGCCCAGCGAGTCGGTTCGCGCAACGATAATGCCTTCTGGTACCCCAAGCTCTAGGAAAGCATAGCGGCAGGCCCGGATTTTCTGCAGGAAATCTTCATGGGGAACGGTGACTTTACCGTCCTGATGGCCGCATTGCTTTTCATCCGAGACCTGGTTTTCGATTTGCAGTGCGCAGGCACCTGCTTCGATCATTTTCTTGGCAAGCAGATAGGTAGCCTCGGCATTGCCGAAGCCTGCGTCAATATCGGCAATAATGGGAACGACATGGGTTTCGAAATTCTCGATTTTACCCATCAGTTCAGCCTCCGCTCCGACGTTGCCAGCTTCGCGTGCCTTGTCCAGATCGCGGAAAAGGATGTTGAGTTCGCGGGAATCTGCCTGGCGCAGGAACGTATAGAGTTCCTCAATCAGCGCGGGAACGCTGGTTTTTTCGTGCATTGATTGGTCAGGCAGAGGGCCGAATTCGCTGCGCAATGCGGCGATCATCCAGCCTGAGAGGTAGAGATAGCGCTTCTTTGTCGTGCCGAAATGCTTTTTGACAGCAATCATCTTCTGTTGGGCGATGAAGCCGTGCCAGCAGCCAAGCGACTGGGTGTAATGCGCGGGGTCAGCGTCATAGGCTGCCATGTCGTCGCGCATGATTTTTGCAGTGTAGCGGGCAATGTCGAGGCCAGTCTGGAAGCGGTTTTGCAATTGCATCCGGGCAACTGACTCGGGGCTTATCGAATCCCATGTGCCGTTTTGCGCTGCGATGAGTTTGCCAGTGGCGGCGATTTGGTCTTGATAGGACATTTACAAATTCCTTGGGAAGATTTCGTTTCTGAGGCCGAAAGTGGCGAAGGTTGTCCGCAAAGGCGAGTCTGTTTTGTAATATTTGTTGTGTGTGCGTCGCACAAAACGCAGAAAATCTTGTAATGTTGTCATATATATGACATAGGCTGCTTATGTCAGAGCAAAAGCTTTTCGCAGGCCATGCCGTTCGCCGCATCCGTAGGGCCAATGGCCTGACTCAAGCCGTTATGGCCGAAGCGCTGGCCGTCTCGCCCTCTTACCTCAACCTGATCGAGCGTAACCAGCGGCCAATTACCGCCGCGCTGCTGCTGAAACTCGCCGAGCGCTATGATTTCGACCCGCGCACGCTGACCGGGGCGACGCCGGGAGGCGGGGTCGAGGCCATTCGCCGAAGACTTTCCGACCCGATGTTTGCAGACCTCAATATCGACCGCGCGCAGGTGGAAGAATGGTTCGCCGTCAGCCCCGACGCCGCCGAAGCGTTCGCGCGCGCGTTTGACCGCGTAGTGGGTGGAAGCGGCGGCGCGGCCAGTGCAACGGTAGAACCCGAAGCCATAGCGTCGGCCCGCCGCGAAATCGAACGCTGGCGCAACCATTTCGCCGATTTGGATGCGCAAGCCGAAGCGCTTGCTGACGAACTGCGGCTCAGCAACGCTGATCTGTACGCTGCGATTACGGAACGGTTGCGGGTAAAGCATCAGCTCAGCATCCGCATATTGCCCTTCGACGTGATGCCCGGCCACCTCCGCCGACTTGATCTGCACGCGCGGCAACTTCAGCTAAGCGAGCTGCTCGACCCAGCCAGCCGAACCTTTGCCGCAGCATTTCAACTCGCCATGCTTGAGGCCAAAGCCGAAATCGACGCTTTGGTCGCTGGCGCAAGCTTTACCGAACGCGCGGGCGAACGGCTGTACCGCCGTCACCTGACCAGTTATTTCGCCGCCGCCGTGATGATGCCCTACGCCCGGTTCCTGCGCGCGTGCGAGGCAACGGGATATGACATCATGCTGCTGCAACGTCGCTTTGGCGCTGGCTTCGAACAGATCGCCCACCGCCTGACAACTTTGCAACGCGTAGGCCAGCGCGGATTGCCGTTTTTCATGCTTCGTATTGACCGTGCGGGGCAAAGCAGCAAACGTTATGCCGGTGCTAGCGCGTCGCCTTTGGTCGAAACCGAACGCCGTTGCCCATTGTGGCACGTGCATAATGTATTCGACCGCCCCGGCACATTGATGCCGCATCTGGTCGAGCTGGAAGATGGCACCCGCTGGTTCACATTATCGCGTACCGTCCACCCGCAAACCGCGGTAAGCGGAGCGGTGGAGGCCGAGTTCGCGATCTGCATTGGCCTTGACGCTAAACTAGCCGCGCCCTTGGCAGCAGCGCGCGGCGTAGACCTGACCACAGGAGCTGCAACCCCCATCGGCCTCGGCTGCCCCGCCTGCACGCGGTCGGAATGTCCGCAACGCAGCGCGCCACCGGCGGGCAGGGTGCTGGTGTTCAACGAACGCGAGCGGGGAATGTCGCCCTTTGCTTTTGATCGGGATTAGCTGAACCACCTGCCATCATTCAGTATCTTGTAGAAAGAGCGACTGACTGGCGCTTCCAATGAGCCGACCAACCTCAAGGTGGCGCGACCGTCGGCTTTCGTTACTCCGCGTACTGCGTCCTTTGCCACCCACCAACTGCGGTGGGTTTGCGCGCCTCCATTCGCAGGTAATTCAGCAATGGCATCGGACAGGCGCATAAGAATCAGTGTAGACCGGCCATCGTCGAGATGGACGCGCAGATAATGGTCTTCGGCCTGGAGGGCTATGACGCGTTGGCTGCGTAGGGGAAGCGGTAGGCGGTCGTTGAAGCGCGCAGTTGGCTGCGCATCGGTATGTTGTTGAGATGCAACCCTGTCGGTGCTCTCTGCTATCGGCACTTCTGTCGCTGGCCAGCGCAGCATATAATTGAGCGCGGTCATCGCAAGGCTGATAGCGGATGTGATGCCGAACATCACACCAAATGCGGATAGCGAAGGCGGTCTTGATTCGAAAAAAAGACCGCTCGTGCCCACTACTATCAATGACAATGGCAACGCGATGAGCACCGCAATCATCGGCATTTCAGTCCAGGGATGCGTTCGCAACCGTCCCCATTTTTCAACAGACTCGGAAACGCCAAGCCCAATCATCGCGCCCGAAAGCATCAATATTTCCCAATAGGCCAGACGCAGGAGAAAAGTCAGTTCGCCAGTTTCCAATGCACCAACGAACGTCAGCAATAAGCCAACAATCGCAGCGGTGACAAAACCGCGCTTGTGCCGTGCGCCGAAGCTAGTCTCCCTTAACGAAGTCGCGCCTGTCATTCGCGTATCGTGAACGGCATTTTCGGTCATATCACGAAAGGATCCCTGTCGCCTGCGTATCCGGCGTTGAGCGTGTGCCGTCTCGCCGTCATTGGTTGTTCATCCCTAGCAAACAACCAATCAGGAGCAAGCAACATGAACAACTTCAAATCCATCCTAACCGCTGTCGCAATGGCAGGCGCCTCTTTTTCCGCCGCTGCAGTGGCCCAGAATGCTGGTAGCAGCCTGACCGTTACCTTCACCGGAATCGAAGAAAAAGAGGGTGCGGTAGTGGGTGTGCTGTTCGATAGCGAGGCGGCTTATGAAGGCAAGAGCGCGCCGGTACGAACGATTTTCGTCACAGCCGACAAGGCCGAAGTTGCAACGATGGTTGAAGGGCTGTCACCCGGAACATACGCCATCAAGGCTTTTCACGACATCGACGGCGATCACAAAATGGGCAGCAATCCTTACGGGATGCCGACTGAGCCGTTCGCGTTCTCGAACAACGCGCAAGGCAATATGGGGCCGGCGAAGTGGGCCGATGCCAAGTTCGACGTGAAGGTCGGTGCCAACGTCCATAGCATCATCATCAAGTAATCAGCTTTAGCCGGAGTATTTGCCATGACCGATTTCAACCGCCGCCAGTTTATGGGCACCGGACTTCTTGCAGGAGCCGCGATCATCACGCCAGAGATGGCGCTGGCCGGGGCCAGTCCTGCTGGCTGGGCTCTGGGCGTGGCCGATATCGACCCCGACATAGCCGAGGAGGTGTTGCGCCTTGTTTCGGGCAAGGTCCCATCAGGACTCAATACTACGCTTTACCGCAACGGTCCTGCCAAATTCCGGCGCGGCGGCAGTGCGTCAGGGCATTGGTTCGACGGCGACGGACTGGTACGCAAGTTCCGGGTGCGCGATGGCAAGGCAACGCTGGCCGCGCGCTTTGTCGATACACCCAAAAGGCGGCTGGAGGCAAAGCTGAATGCCATGGTACAACCGGGCTTCGGGTCGGCACGTGGGCCGGGGGCTATCGTCAACGGCCCCGATGATACCAACGCTGCCAATACCAGCGTAATGGTATCTGGCGGTCAATTACTGGCGTTGTGGGAAGGTGGATCGCCCGTCATGATGGACCCGGAAACGCTCGAAACCAAAGGCTTCAAAACATATCGTCGCGACTTGAAGCAAATGCCATTCTTGGCCCATCCGCGGGTCGAGCCAGATGGCACTGTCTGGAATTTGGGCGGTAACGGCAAGGGTACGTTCGTGTGGAAGCTCCACCCCGATGGCAGCCTTGCCAATGCCCAAATGGTGCCGCTCGACCGCAACAGCTATTTTCACGATTTCACCGCAACGGCTCGGCATTTGATTATAGTCATGCAGCCATGGGTACAGGACGGTTTTAAATTCCCGCTCTCGACCGCCATGAACTGGAAGCCAGAGCTTGGCACACAGGTTCTTGTGATCGACAAAGACGATCTGACCAAACGCCGCGTATTTGAATTACCGGCTTTTGCATTTTTCCACTTAGCCGACGGTTGGGAGGAAAAAGACGGCACTATCCGGTTCGATGGATGCCTTGAAGCCGACCCGACCTTTGGCCAGCGTGCAGCATCGGCATTATTGCGCGGCGAACATATCAAAGCACCCACGCCAATGCTGACGCAAATCGTGCTGCGTCCCGATGGCAAAGCCGAAATGCAAATGGCGCGCGTTGCTGCTGAATTTCCGGCAAATGACAAACGCTTGGTCGGGCAGGCGCGGCGCTTTACCACGCATGTCACAGGCTATCGTCAGACCCCATTTCCACATGCAATCGCAAACTGGGACTGGAGCAAGGGCCGCGACGACAAATTCGATTTTGGCGACCATCAACTGGTTGAGGAGTTTCTTTTTGTTGCAAAGGGTGCAGGTGAACGCGACGGCTGGTTGATGGGTACAACCCTTAATCTAAAAGCGCGCAAAACAGAACTGCACCTGCTTGACGCCAAGCGCGTTGCGGATGGTCCCGTTGCGACCTGGAGCGCTAGCCTGCCGCTGCCGCTAACGTTCCATGGGACCGTTGCCTAGGATGCTTTCCAGTTGAAGACAGTTTGCGGTGCCGCGCTATAGCAGGGATAGACTTTCTTCTATTCCTTCGCGAAATCCCTAACTTTCTGGCTGCTCCCGCGCGGCATGATCATGACTTCATTGCCATTGGCGACGATAATCAGGTCGTCGACACCGTGCAGTGATATCCGGATGCCCTCGGCATGGATCAAGTTGCCGCTGCTTGCATCAATACGGACGGCACCGGTTGTGACATTGCCGGCGTCATCCTTGGTCCCTATTTCGTGCAGCGAATCCCAGCTGCCGACGTCGGACCAGCCCATGCTGACCGGCGCGACTGCAACGCGCTCTGCCTTTTCCATTACGGCATAATCGATGCTGTCCGACGGGCAGGCGGCGAACTCTGATGCGTCAGGGTGAATCTGGTTGTCGTAACGCTCGGCTTTGTCCATCGCGGCTTGCGCGGCGGCGAGCATTTCGGGTGCATGGACCGCGAGCACGCCCAGATAGACATCAGCGCGGAACAGGAAGATGCCGCCGTTCCAGACATGGTCGCCGCTGGCAATCATTTCAGCAGCGCGGGCGGCATCGGGTTTTTCAACGAAGCGTTTGACCTTGTTCACGCAAGCGGCCTGTTCGGCGTCCATCTGGATATAGCCATAGCCCGTTTCGGGGCCGGTCGGGCTGATGCCGTAGGTCGCAAGCCAGCCATCCTCGACCATTGGCAGCAACGCGGCGGTTGCGGCGTCGAACGCGTCTGTGTCGGCGATGACATGGTCGCTGGGCATCACCAGCATCGGCGACTTGAGATCATCTAGCGCAAGTGCGGCCAGCGCAATCGCTGGCGCGGTGTTGCGCGCGCACGGTTCAAGAAGCAGGATAGCGTCGGTGATGCCGATTGCAGCCAGTTGTTCTTCGACAATTTCGGCATGCGCGGCATTGGCCACGATGATTGGCGCCGCAAATCGGCTGCGGTCCGCAACGCGCTGAACCGTTAGCTGAAACATTGTGAGCTCAGCGGTCAGCGCCAGAAACTGCTTCGGCGTTTCCGGGGTCGACATTGGCCAGAGGCGGGTGCCGCCACCGCCTGACAATATGATGGGGGTTATGTGCACTAATATTCCTTTTCCTAGGAATGACGTATCGCCGAACTGATCAAATGGGTCAAATCCCTAAAAAAGTTAGTTGTTCCATTAGTTTGCAGTCAAAGTGTAAAATTAATCGACACTTTACCTTTCACCGTTAAAAATTCCGACATGGCGGGTGAACTTCGGCGATGATCAGGCTTTTCAAGCATTATATTCCGCACGCGGTGCTGTTTCTCGCGATAATAGACTTTTGCCTACTTGTCGCTGCGGCCGAGACCGCATGGGTGATACGGGCACACCAAATTGGTATGCACGTCGATTATATCGGGAACCGCTTCGGGCAGCTGTTGACCTTCGCGGCGTCGGTCCATGTCGCGGCGATGGCGGTAGGGGTTTACGGGCTGGACGCTTTGCAGTCGCTGCGCTTTGCGATTGCCCGGCTGCTCGTGGCTGTGTCGCTCGGCGTCATTTTCCAGTCGATGATGGCGTTTGTTTTGCCTGGCATAACCTTGTGGCGGTCCAATTCCCTCTACGCCATGGTGCTCGCCTTTGTATTTCTGGCCACAAGCCGGGCGCTGCTGGGCAGTCTGGTTGGCGGCGAAAGTTTTAAACGCCGATTGCTGGTGTTGGGTGCCGGACGGCGGGCGCAGCGCATCAAGGATCTGGAGGCAAAGCCGGGCTCAGGCTTTTTTGTTGTGGGTTTTATTGCGATGGATGAGAACAAGCGCTCTATTCCCGAGGCAATTAACCGCAGCGCGATCTTCAACCTCGCGGACTTTGTCGTGAAGATGGGCGCGAGCGAGGTCGTCCTTGCGCTGGAGGAACGCCGCAACGCACTGCCGCTCGACGACTTGCTGCGGATCAAGACCACCGGCGTTCACGTCAACGATATTTCGACCTTTCTTGAGCGTGAGACCGGCCGGGTCGACCTCGACAGCGTCAACCCGAGCTGGCTGATTTTTTCTGATGGCTTTTCTTCGGGTCGGCGGTTGTCCGGCATTGCCAAGCGGCTGTTCGACATCATCGCCAGTGCGGCCTTGTTGCTTCTCACCGCGCCGATCATCCTGATATTTGCGCTGCTGGTGAAGCTCGAAAGCAAAGGTCCGGCCTTTTACCGGCAGACCCGCGTCGGCCTATTCGGTCAACCATATAATGTGGTGAAACTGCGTTCGATGCGGCAAGATGCGGAGGTTGGCGGTAAGGCGTTGTGGGCGTCGAAGGACGATCCGCGAATTACCGCGGTAGGACGTCTCATCCGCAAGGTACGGATCGACGAACTCCCGCAGACATGGAATGTCCTGAAGGGCGAAATGAGCTTTGTCGGCCCGCGTCCCGAACGGCCGGAATTTGTCACCGACCTTGAACAGCAACTGTCTTATTATGCTGAGCGGCATATGGTGAAGCCCGGCATTACCGGATGGGCGCAGATTAATTATCCTTATGGCGCGTCGATCGACGATTCCCGGCACAAGCTGGAATATGACCTTTATTACGCCAAAAACTACACGCCGTTTCTGGACTTGCTGATCCTGCTGCAAACCATCCGTGTGGTGTTGTGGCCGGAAGGGGCGCGTTAAGTGGAGATGCTGCTTTCATCGATAAGCTTTTGGGGTCACGCTGCCGTCGGCTTTGCTTATGCAGCGCTGGCGATTTGGCTGTTCCATAAATATGGATCGAACAATCGGCAGCAGGTCATCCTTATCGCGGCGATGGCGCTGACGTCGCTTTGGGGGATAACCGCAACGATATTCGGCCCGCTGCACCAGGCAGCCTTGCTGGCAGAGACCGCTCGAAATCTGGCTTGGCTGGGTTTCATGTTTTTCCTTTTGCGCAGCGGCGAAGGTAAAGAGCAGCCACGGACGATCAACATGATATACATCGTGTTGCTGGTTGTGCTTTTGCTTCAGCCATTAAGCGACGCCGCAATCGTGACGCTTCAATCCAACGGCCTGATGGCCAAGGTTGCGGTACAGACAACGTTGACGTTGCGCATGATTTACGCGGTTGGAGCGCTGGTGCTGGTACATAATCTGTACACGGTTTCGGCACCCGAAACGCGATGGGGCGTCAGCCTACCGATGGCCGCGCTCGCCGCGATGTGGACCTATGACCTCAATCAATACACCATCAGTTACCTGACATCGACCCCATCAATCGAACTGATTGCCACGCGCGGTTTCGCGACCGCTGTGCTCGCGCCCGTTTTTGTCATGGCGGCACGGCGAAACAGCAGCTGGCGTATCAGACTGTCACGCTCAGTGGCGTTTCAGTCGGTCTCGCTTATCGCCATTGGCGTGTATCTGGTTGGCATGGTCCTTATTGCCACTGCACTTGAGCTCGTGGGCGGGACATATATCCGGCTCGCACAGATAACGGTCATATTTGGCATGTCGATGGCGGCATTGCTCATCCTTCCATCTGGTCGGTTCAGAAGCTGGTTAAACGTCATTGTTGCCAAGAATTTTTTCCAGCATCGCTACGACTACCGCTCGGAATGGATGCGGTTTGCCGACACCATCGGATTCCCATCGAAAGAAGCCGCCCCCTTTTACGAGCGCGTGGTCAAATCGCTGGCCGATATCTTCGAAAGTCCAGGAGGATTGCTGCTGGTACCCGATGAGGATGGACGGCTAACATTGCAGGCCCGCTGGAACTGGGCGACAGCGGACGTGCCGACCCACTGCGTCACTTCTTTGACTATGCCATTTTTTGAATCGAGCGGGCACATATTGTCGATGGATGAAGTGCGTGCAGGGACGGACGAGCGCTGTGACCCGCGCGCCGTGCCGCAATGGCTTTACGACGAAACGCAAGCGTGGGCGGTGGTGCCGCTGGTGCATTTCGGCAAACTTGCCGGGCTGGCGGTACTGGCACGCCCACGTTTGCCGCGTGCGCTTGACTGGGAAGATCTGGACATGCTGCGCGTTGTGGGGCGGCAATTGGCCAGCTATCTGGCTGAAGCCGCGAGCCAGCAGGCCTTGGCCGAAAGCCAGCAATTCGAGCAATTCAACCGCCGCTTTGCCTTTGTCGTCCACGACATCAAAAACCTTGTGAGCCAGCTGAGCATATTGGCGCGCAATGCGGAGCGGCATGCCGAAAAGCCGGAATTTCGTGCCGACATGATCGAAACATTGCGCTCGTCGGTGGACAAGATGAACGAGTTGCTGGCACGACTCTCGCAACACAATAAATCCCGGCATGCGCTCCCGGTTCCGGTCGATATTGGCGAAGCGGTGATGAAGGCGGTGCATGAAAAGCGTCTGATTTACCCGATCGACGCCCAACTTCGCCCCGGATTGTTCGCGACTGCCGACCCCGCGCGTGTGGAAACGATAATCGGTCATCTCGTGCAAAACGCGATCGAGGCGACGCCTGACGGCTCACCTGTCCGCATCAGCTGTCGTACACAAGGCAATGATGTCGCTGTGAACATCACCGACAATGGGGTCGGGATGACCGAGGCATTTATTTCTAATCAACTGTTCAAGCCGTTTGAGTCCACAAAAGAGGGCGGTTTCGGCATTGGAGCATATGAGGCGCGGGCATTGGCGATGTCGATGGGAGGGCAGCTGCGCGTCGACAGCCGTGTCGGCAAAGGCACGACATTCACCCTGCTGCTGCCAATATCCAAAGAGGGCGACAAGCAACATTCTTTGGAAGAGGCCGCATGAAAATGACCGGAGCACGTCAAAAACTGCTGATCGTCGAAGATGATCTCGGCCTGCAAAAGCAGCTCAAATGGTCATACGAAGATTTCGACGTATTTTGCGCGGCGAACCGCGATGAAGCTATGTCACTGCTGCGTTCGGAAGAGCCGGATGTGGTCACGCTTGACCTCGGCCTGCCACCCGATCCCGATGGCGTGAGCGAGGGGTTTGCAGTGCTCGACGAGATGTTGAAGCTCAAACCCGATACCAAGATTATCGTAGCCTCTGGACACGGCGCCAGAGAAAGCGCGCTGCGCGCGATATCGGCGGGGGCGTGGGATTTTTACCAGAAGCCAGTCGATATCGACGAACTGCACCTGATCGTAAAACGGGCTTTTCATGTACGTGATCTGGAGTTGCAGAATGAGCAGCTGCAACAGCCCAATGCCGACGGCGAACTGCTATTGGGATCGATCATTTCTGGCTCGCCCGAAATGGTCAAGGTCGCGCGGACCATCGAGCGGGTAGCGCCAACCGATGTATCGGTCATGCTTCTTGGCGCGAGCGGTACCGGCAAAGAATTGCTGGCGCGCGGTCTGCATAACGTCAGCAACCGGGCCGATAGGCCTTTCATCGCGATAAACTGCGGTGCGATCCCGGAAAATCTGCTTGAATCAGAGTTGTTCGGCCATGAAAAAGGCGCGTTCACGGGAGCCATCAAAACTACCGAGGGCAAGATCGAGATTGCCAATGGCGGCACATTATTCCTCGATGAGGTTGGCGATATCCCATTGCCATTGCAGGTTAAATTGCTTCGGTTTCTGCAGGAACGCACAATCGAGCGTATCGGCGGGCGTAAATCAATCCCGGTCAACGTCCGTGTCGTTTGTGCAACCCACCGCAATCTTCATCAGATGATTGCAGACCAGATTTTCCGCGAC
>JBGSVG010000242.1:0-5556 GCA_041753095.1 Sphingorhabdus sp.
CTGAAGCGCACTGAATTTTGCGCACCGGTACGTTTTTCTGTATCAGATCATTAAAGCTACAATTTGCCACTCACAGGCATGAATATCCAATTTAACGACCATGCCGTGAAACGGAGGCCGAGAATATTTTTTGGCACGGAAAAATTTCTGAACCAACGTCCGCAATGTTGTCGGTCACCGCCCGGTCGCTTTGGCGAGTTTGTTGTGGATTCCGGAATGTCGGCCATTGAGCGCCACCTGGCAAAAGCCGACTTTGCCGATGACATCAAGTTTTTGTCGTTGCACAGCGCATGAGGCGGCAGATAGCAATATGACTTGAAATGGGCATGACCGCTATAATTCTGGCAATACCCCAGCATTGGGGTATGCTCCATCCTGACCCGTTTATACGAATGGATCGCATTTCGCTGATTGTGACAGTCGAGCGAAGAATTGGGGCACCCAATGGCCGACAAGATACCACTCACCCGAGGGGTGGCGGAAAGACCCTTTGAGGCGCTCGACCTCAAGCGCGCAGAGGTCGATTTGCGCGAAAGGGCATCAAGCGAGGCGACCTTCGAAGCTCTTGTCCGCAACAATCCGTTCGGCGTATATGTCGTTGGACGCGACTTCAAAATGCTGCATATGAGCCGTGGCACTGTCGGTGTTTTTGGCGGAGTCGAACCGTTAATTGGTCGCGATTTTTCCGAAATTGTTCGTGTTCTCTGGCCAAAGCCGTTCGCATCCGAAGTAATCGGTAGATTTCGGCAAACGCTGGAGACCGGAGAGTTCTATATCAACCACGGCGTCGTCGAAAAACGGCAAAACATCGATCGAACAGAGGCTTATGAATGGCGAATCGATCGGATGGCGCTGCCAGACGGAACGTTTGGCGTGGTATGCCATTTTTTTGATCTATCCGAGCACTTGGCGCTTGAAGCGCAGCTCAAACAGGCCGTTGCCGATAAGGACATGCTCTTAAGGGAGATCGATCATCGCGTGCGCAACAGCATCACGTTGATCGCAGGACTTTTGTCAATGCAGGGCCGCACTTCGCAGTCCGCCGAGGTCAGGCTGGCGCTGGATGTTGCTTCGGCCCGGCTTATCGCTGTCGCACGCATCCATGAACGTCTCTATAAAGGTAAAGAAATCGGCATAGTCGAGTTTGGCACTTACCTCGACGAAATATGTCGCGACCTTCGCACGTCGCTACGCCACAGTAAAATGACGATGGCGATCAAAACTACCGAGTGTGATCTGTCGGTTGACCAGGCCATTCCGTTGGGGCTTATCGCAAACGAGCTTGTCACGAACGCCTTCAAGCATTGTGCTGACAGCCAGGCGACCATCAGTGTCGATCTGGAATGCGATGCGACAATTCTGACCTTGACGGTCTCGGATACAGGCATCGGTATGCCCGGCGATTACGATCCGTTGATAATGGATGGTCTCGGCATGAAAGTCATCGACATGCTTGTTCGGCAACTAAAGGGATCACTTGTCATTCCCGCCGCGGGAGCGACGGCGCGCTTTCAGGTGAACATCCCGCTTATTCGATAACCGCTTGAATGGTTCGCTGACCAGGCCGATCCTGCACAGCATACCTTCGAAAATTCTTGCTTTCCATGCTCCTACATCCTTGTAAAAAAATGAACTACGAAAAATGGAAAATGGTGCGCTAATCAATCGTTGCATTAGCAACGGCTTACCTCATCCACATATTTAGAGTGATGTTCGAATTTTGGCCACGTGGATTTTCTAAGGATTTGGGAGACTTTAGCCTTCACAATGATAGGCTTTCATTATCGTGTCATCACGATTTGGGCTGAGTTTGGCTAGCTACGGTCCAGTCCGATGCAGTTGTCCTCACTTAACAACCCTCTTCCGGATAACTTGAGCTCGCCAAGTCGTAATATAGTCGATTGACCCGCAATATTCGGGCATGGCCCGCAAGGCTATTTGCAGAAATATACCCGTTTTTCTCAACTCCAACGGGACCGCCGACCGCAAAGTGGAGCCAAACGAAAGTACTGATGGGCCCCCTGCCAACGCGCAATCAGCTGGTAGCGGAGGGGATGATGCCGTCCACCATGATGCACCAGTTCATTTGCGATCGGAGCAATGCGTTTCTTACTGGCGTACAGAGAATTTGGTAAAGGATAACATATATGCAGATGAAAAAAGCCATTCGTGTCGCATTTACTCCGCTGTTCTGTTTCATACTATCCTCATGCTATTTCGCACCAGGGCGCTTCGATGCATCGCTCGATGTGCGCGCCGACGGAACATTTACATTGCGCTACCTTGGCGAAATTGTTTTTGTAAAGCCGAGATCGGATTTGGTACCCACGCCGGAAATCTGGAATGAGGCAGAGCAATATTGCTATGATGAGGCCGGTGAGACGACCCGGCCTTGCGACGCAACGCAACTTGCCGAGAAGAGGCTTCAATTCGAGAGTCGGCAGAATCGTGAGCGCAAGGAAGCAGCCGAAGTGTCCAAATTTGTGGGCTATAATCCTTGGGATGAAGCGGCTAATGCAAAGCATGCGGAACGCCTCATGCAGCTCAAAGGATGGAAACGGGTCGTTTATCAAGGCAATGGTGTCTACGAAGTCGACTACCAGATCGATGGACATATTGATCGCGATTTGGTTTTTCCCGTTCTTCCCGATGTACATGCATTCCTTCCTTTCATCACGCTACAGCCATCGAACGACGGTCGCGTCGCCATCAACGCGCCGGGTTTGGGTGGCGGCTTCGTGAGGCAGATGCTATTTGGCGGCCGGAGAGGCGAACCCAGCCTTGAGGAACGCTCCTATTTCAGCCGGATGCACGGCACCTTCACCCTATCCACCGACGCCGATCTACTATCCTCAAATGGTAAAGCACAAGATGCCCCCAAATCCACAATTACGTGGACAATTGTAGAAGGGGCTCTGGTCGATCGCCCTGATGAATATCCGCAGGCCGAGTTGAAACTACCCCAACCACATTGCTGCAGGAAATGATGAAATGAAAAACTCGATTGGCCTTGGTGCCGCGCCGGTCGCAGTCGGGTGCCCGCGGCCGCCCAAGCCAGCGGCTAAAATCCAAAATTCGACAGTAAGCAAACGCCCATAAACCATAATGGCCGTCTTGCCCGACTGAATGACGTCTACTCGCTTAGGACGTTCGAAGCGGCCCCTTGAGGCGTAAAGATACGTGTCTCCGCGGCATTATTGTTCGTGAGGGCAATTGGCGCTTCGTGCTTTGCAACTTTGCCCCCCGAAACCCCTAATTGCTGCGGATTATCTGGCAATGCTGACAGGTTGCGGCCTTGGCCGTGGCTTTGCGAGCTCGGATTCATTATTTGATTCTGGGTCTCTGTCTCTAATAATCTACCTGATCAGCAGGACCTTACTTATGGAGCCATTGGCGAAAGGAGGAGTAACATTGCGCGAAGCGCAGCGATGAATTTCAGGGCTGAAGATGGAACAATCGTTGGAAGCCTCATTCCCTCTCATCTCTATTAGCGATTATTGCTGCACATGAAAGAGTTGTGTCAGCATAGACCTGAACATCAGTAAACCGCCGCCACGACACCATGGATAGACTTGCCGCGATGTTGTAGTGCAATGAACCAACTTCAACTGATTGTTAGCCTATCCGTTCACGGCTGCCACGAGATTACACTTTCAATCCATGTGTTGTAGTGACTCAGGCGGACGTTGCAAGTAATTTGGCCATATCGTCCGGGCGTTCTGATAGTGCTTTGAGGGTCTGACCACGAAGTCATTCCGGCCAACAACCAGTTATTCCCGGCCATCATCAGTATTGGTCCGCCACTGTCACCACTTCCTGACCCTCCCTCAAGGGGCAGGGCATTCAGTGGCTCGTCAAATGTATAGCAAAGCCAGCGGCCATGGGCGCTGGTGACCTTGTTGTACGCGCGACGAAGCTCTGTACGGTGGGGGTCACTAAATTCGTAGCCAATTACTCCATCACCCGTCGCGCCCTTTCCTATAATCTTCACGATTTGTCCGAACTCGTCATCGCTTTTATTGAGTTCCACAGACAATACGTCTGTAACAGGTTCGGCTAATCTTATAAGTGCGATGTCATCCGATGAGGAGAGAGAAGCTCGAAAAAGCGTCCAATCCCAAGTGGCTAGAGCCTGGTCAAGTAGCTTTTGTGGCGGACCTTTGTATCCTGGGTGGATGACGATACGGTCAACGTCTCTGGGATCCCCATTAATACTTACCTGCTTGATATCAGTTTGCCATGTGATCGCATGAGCTGCGGTAATTACCCATTGCGGTGCAATCAATACGCCATGTCCCTCGCCCGGCATGTCAACCAAGGCGGGAAATTCAGGCGCCGGAACGCGATAATGTGAGTCTTTAACGTCATGTCGAATGACGATCGCGCTCGCACTAGTGGACACAGCAAGCAGTCCGGACAAAAAGAGACGTATCATAAGCGATTCCTTCGAGGGTATCTTTGAGCAGCTGCGCTTTGCTTGGTGCGCGATTAGGCTAGAGGCGGATCTTCGTGTCAGCAAATGAAGTTTCGTGCCGGACGGCAGCTTTTGGGGCAAGCCGACCTATAGCTGCCATTCCGCAATGTTGTCGTGTCCGGAAAGGCAGGTTTCAGGACAAAAGCGCAGAAAGCTGACATTCAAGATGTGCGAAGCGGCAATGGCGGTTCCCGCTGACAAAGCCGTCATCTATTCAGGCAAATGGAGCGTCACGAGACCTGCCCTTTGTTCAGCTGACATTTTATGGATGGTTGCGGCCGTTTTCGTGAATCTGTTCACGCACTCGATATGTCTGGAATGTGGTGGATTCCTATCTAAAGGCGAGACAGCCTTGTCAGGGGAAAAACCGTTGTCGTCGGGGCGGGCGTCTTGAACCTCGGCTTTCTAGGCTTTTGCGGTGAAGCTGCCTGTCGGGACATGGCAACATTTCTGTCGCTCGTGGCCCATACCGAGGTTGTAGGAGTTACCCTTTGTTCAGGAGAAGGCCTGTTACGCTAAGGCGCGACGCTGGCCGATGGCGCTGGCTTTGCCGATCAGGGCCATTTTGGTCGCACATTCCGCAAGGCCTTTCGTCTCACGCCAAAGGAATGGCTTCGTTCGGACTTGTTCTGCACGATCATTCTATAACAGCCTCAAGCGGGCGGTTAGCCTGTGGGACATGACACAGATCATCTTTTCCGACGAAACATCAAAAGGCTGGATGCCGCCGACTACCGCAGCCCCCTTTATCTGCATTTTCCCTGTTGCCATCAGCATGCTGCCGTCCGTTTTCGGACTCCAATATCTCGGCTTTACCGATGCAAAGGGTTCACCGCAGGGGCCTTTGAGACATTGAGCCGACTGCGATTAAGGGCTGGTAGCTGCAAATGCCGACATTCCACTGCCGATGGTATTGCCAGCGTGTGGCCAATAAAGGCGCATGGCAATGAGCCGAATTTCAATAAGATTGGCTTACAGACAATGGGAACCACGCTTGTGCTGCCTGATCCAGTGATATTGGAAGCCGCCTTTGACAGGGTCACAGAATTTTGGTCGCCGAAGGTCATCGGCCGAGTCAATGA
>JBGSVG010000243.1:0-1835 GCA_041753095.1 Sphingorhabdus sp.
AGTCATCTTGCTTAGGACAGGCGGGGGATGGATCGGCGAACTGGGTCAATATTGGCAGGTAGTCATTGGCATCGGAATGGCCTGCGCGGTCACGGCGCTTCCCATTCTCATATTGTTTATGGAAAAACTGGAGATTTTGCGCCAGCCCATCGGGCAGCGCATATTGCGCTATGCTAGTTTGGATGATGTGGCGATCTGGGGTGTCCTGGCGCTGATCCTGCTCGATTGGGAACGGATCGGAAGACAAGGTGCGTTTCTCGTGATGTTTGCGGTGGCCGCCTTTCTGGTCCGCCGCATGATGCAAAAAATTCCCGAACATGACCGCTGGTTTGTTGGACTTGTCTGGCTCGCGGTGGCGGGCTTCGCCGCCGACTGGGCAGGTCTGCATTATATGGTCGGCGCGTTCCTGTCGGGCGCTGTCCTCGATGCCAAATGGTTCGAACAGAAGCGCATGGACGATTTTCGCGTCAATATATTGCTGGCGATTATGCCGGTCTTCTTCCTTAGCACAGGACTTCGGACCAACTGGGATGTGGGCGGTGTGGCCGTGCTTGCAGCGGCGGCATTGCTGCTGTTTGCGTCGGTGGCTGGCAAGCTGGCCGGCATTCATTTGGCGGGCCGCATATTGAAGTGGGAAAAAGGCGAGGCGTCGCTGATTGGGTGGCTGCTCCAGACCAAAGCGCTGATCATGATCATCTTTGCGAATATCCTCCTCGACAAGCAGATCATCACCAACGAAACATTCACTGCTCTTTTGCTAATGGCGGTAGGCAGTACCATGCTGACAATACCAATTGTGACGCCCAAGCTTAAGCAACTGAAATCGGTTATTTCGCGGTCGGCTTAGAGCGGCTACGCTGACAGGCGAAAAGGACAGGCTTAACCATGACGTCACCCATTATCGTGACCGGCGCGGCCGGATTTATCGGCCATGCTGTCGCACATCGCTTATTGGCGCGCGGCGAACGGGTAATTGGTGTCGATATCGTCAATGATTATTATGACCCGACGTTAAAAGAAGCGCGTCTTGCAACCTTTGACGGGATCAACGGCTTTGCATTCGAGCGCTTGGACATCGCCGATGCTGACGCCATGGCGGCGCTTGTGCGCGACAACAAAGTCGTGCGCGTCGTCCATCTCGCGGCGCAAGCGGGTGTGCGCTACAGCATACAAAACCCCTTCGCTTATGAGCGTTCCAATCTGGCGGGGCATTTGTCGGTGATGGAGGCGTGCCGCCACGCTGAGGGGTTTGAGCATCTGGTTTATGCATCATCCAGTTCGGTTTATGGCGACAAGCCGATGGGCGGCGCGGGCTTTACCGAAGATGAGCCCGCCACCGACCCCGTATCGCTTTATGCCGCAACCAAGCGTGCGTGCGAGTTAATGAGCCAGTCTTATGCAAAGCTATACGGCTTTCCGCAAACGGGTTTGCGCTTCTTCACCGTTTACGGCCCGTGGGGCAGGCCGGATATGGCCTATTTCAGCTTTACCCAGAAAATCCTCAAGGGTGAGGCAATTGAGGTTTACGGTATCGGCCAGATGGCGCGGGACTTCACCTATATCGATGACATCGTCGACGGCATCATCGGGGCGCTTGATAATCCTCCCGAGCCGGGCGGTCACCGCGTCCTCAATATCGGCGACAGCCATCCGGTCGGTTTGATGGAAATGATCGAGACCCTCGAAAAAGCGATAGGACGTGATGCGGTTAAGGTCATGCGGCCGATGCAGCCGGGCGATGTGACGGCCACCTACGCCGATGTTTCAAAGCTGCATGCGCTCACTGGGTACAAGCCGAAGGTGATGCTAGCCGAAGGTCTGCAGCATTTCGCCGA
>JBGSVG010000244.1:0-4047 GCA_041753095.1 Sphingorhabdus sp.
GGGACCACGATTGAAAGAACTCGGCCTGATCTTCGTTGGCATCGACGTCATCGGCGGTCAGTGGCTGACCGAAATCAACGTAACCTCGCCCACCGGCATTATCGCAATCGACCGTTTTAACGGAACCGATACGCCTGGTAAGATCTGGGACGCCATAGAAAAGCGACTAGCGAAATAGCGATATGGATGATTGGATAATCCGGCTGGTCAATGACACCAGCTATTGGGGCGTGGGCTTGCTGATGTTTCTGGAAACAGTGTTCCCGCCCGTGCCTTCAGAGGTGATTATGACCGTTGCGGGTGTGTCGGCCTCACGCGGAAACATGACCTTCGGCGGCGTAGTTGCCAGCGGCACTGCAGGCGCGATGCTCGGCAATTATCTGTGGTTTTGGCTTGCGATTAAATTCGGTCCAAAGCGGCTGGAAAGTTTTCTGGAAAAGCGCGGTCGCTGGCTGACTTTGCACTGGACTGATGTCGAACGCGGGCAAGCATTATTTGCCAAGCATGGTTCCATCATCGTTCTGGTCGCGCGAATGCTACCGACCTTCCGCTCATTGATATCTATTCCCGCAGGCATTTTTAAAATGTCGCATCGCCGGTTTCTGGTGTTTTCGACGATAGGCACTGCCGGATGGAGTGCGGTGCTGGCTGGCGCTGGCTATGTGCTTGGTTCGCAGTTCGCAGATGTCGAAAAGATTTTGGGCCCGCTGTCGACAATCATCATCGGACTGATTGTCTTGGGCTATTTCTGGCGGCTGATTAGCTGGAAGCCAGCCGATTAGGCGCGCGGATGCGCGTTGAGATATTCGTCGAGCAGCATCGCCGTATCAACGGCTGTATAGACCTGTGTCGATGACAGGCTGGCATGACCGAGCAGTTCCTGCAGGCTCCGCAAGTCGGCACCACCCGCCAGCAAATGCGTAGCAAAGCTGTGGCGGAGGGCATGCGGCGTGGTACGGTCGGAAAGGCCCAGTCGTCCACGAGCGCCCTGTACCGCACGGCGGACAAGCGCGGGCGACAGCGGCCCTCCGCGCGCGCCACGAAAAAGCGGGGTTTCGCGCGCCATCGGATAAGGGCACAGCGAGATATAATCTTCGATTGCAGACTTAACCTGTTCGAGAATTGGAACAATCCTCGTTTTGTTGCGCTTGCCTGTTACGCGCAGCGTCAAACCTAAGGGCAAGACATCGCCCAAAAGTCCAGTCGCCTCGCTCACGCGTAACCCGCTACCGTAAAGCAACAGGAGCAATGCCCAGTCGCGTGCACCAATCCAGCTATCAGATGCGCTTTGCGAAACGTCATCGGCAAGCGCCATCACGTCGTCGGGATTGACCGGTCGTGGGAGACTGCGCTGAACGCGCGGACCTTTGAGGACAGGCAGGTTCGCACTGTCGCCGAGTGCGAAGCGCAGGAAATGGCGCACGGCGGAGAGTTCGCGCGCGGTCGAGCGGTTGGTAAGTCCGTCCCCGCGCCGGTCGGCTAGGAAGGACCGCAAATCAGATGTACTGATTTTGGTTAGAGCGGCTCGGTCGACCGGTCCTCCCCAATGGCGTTCCAGAAATCCGCTGAGCCGCTCCGCAGTCGCCTGATAGGCGCGCACACTGTGCGGGGACATCCGGCGATTGTCGGTTAAAAATGAAGCATATTCGGTGAGCAAGGCGGCCATGTCGGCGATGCTATCAGGCGGTTGCGTCTGTCTCAATGTTTACTATTTCGGGCAAGATGGCGTCGAGCAGCGGCATGCCCTTGGGCGTGACAGTGAAATGATCGCCAATGCGACAGATCAGGCCAAGCTTTGCTATCCGTTCGACAGCATCGATATCAAGCAACGCATCCGGCGCGATACCGGTTCTGGCGGACAGGCGTTGCAGGCTCACGCCCTCGGCCAGTCTAAGGCCCATCAATAATGCCTCGGTGGCGCGGGTTCTGGAATCGAGCGCTTCCTCGCTCGAAATGCCATGTGCATTGCGGTCAACCGCTGACCGAAAATTTTCGGGTTTTTTATGACGTTGGGTAGCGCAATTGAGCCGCCGTCCATGTGCACCGGGACCGATTCCGATATAATCATCATAGCGCCAATAGCTTAAATTATGGCGGCTTTCCGAACCCGGCCTGGCGTGGTTGCTGATCTCGTAAGCGGGAATGCCAGCCGCGCCCGTCAGCTCTTGCGTGAGTTCATACAATGTTGCTGCGTCATCATTGTCGGCAGGTACGAAATCGCCCGTCCGGACCATCGTTTCGAAACGGGTGCCGGGTTCAATCGTCAACTGATACAGCGACATGTGATCGGTGCCGAACGCGATGGCGCGCTCTAATTCTAATTGCCATTGCTGTGCTGTTTGGTCGGGCCTCGCGTAGATGAGGTCGATATTCACGCGCCCAAAATGGCGCTGCGCGATGGCAAGAGCGTCGAGGCTCTCGGCGACCGAATGTGCGCGGCCCAGAAAGGCGAGTGCATCATCTTCGAGCGATTGCAGGCCAAGCGATACGCGGTTTACGCCCGCCGCGGCCAGATCGGCAAATCGCGCAGCCTCAACCGAGGACGGGTTAGCCTCCAGCGTGATTTCGATAGTGTCGGCAAAGCCCCAATGCTGCTCGGCAGCCGCTATTAATGCGGCTACCGTCGACGGCGGCATAAGCGACGGTGTGCCACCGCCGAAAAATATCGATGTCAACGGGCGACCCCGTGTCCGCGCCGCTTCATACGCCATGTCGGCCAGCAGTGCCGCCAGCCAAATATCCTGATCGACACTCTCGCGAACATGGCTGTTAAAATCGCAGTAGGGGCATTTGGAAACGCAAAACGGCCAGTGTATATAAAGGGCGAGCGGGTCGCTCAAAACACCGCTTCTACCAGCTTTTTGAAGGCGTCCGCCCGATGGCTCATCGCGTGCTTTTCGGCGGGGTCGAGTTCGGCAAAGGTCTGCGTTTTGCTATTTGGTACAAACACCGGATCATAGCCAAATCCCAATTTGCCGCGTGGCGGCCAGGTGAGGCTGCCTTGCACCCGGCCCTCGAAAACTTCTTCATGCCCATCGGGCCATGCGAGTGCGAGGGTACAGATGAAATAGGCGCTACGGTCGGTGTCCGGGCCAAGCTCGGCAAGCTTGCCCTCAACCTTGCCCATCGCCATATACCAGTCGCGGCCTGGACCACCTTCGAATGCCTGTTTTTCGGCCCAGTCGGCGGTATACACGCCGGGCGCGTTGTCGAGCGCAGTAACGCACAGGCCACTGTCGTCGGCCAATGCCGGCAGACCTGAGCCCTGCGCCGACGCATGCGCTTTCAAGAGCGCATTTTCGGCAAAGGTGGTGCCGGTTTCTTCGGGCTCGGGAAGACCGAGCTCGCCTGCCGAGACCGGTTCGATCCCAAACGGTGCAAGCAAAGCACGAATTTCTTTGACTTTGCCCGCATTATGGCTGGCAATTACGATTTTGCTGGGCAGAAGCTTGCGGTGCGTCATTTGCCTATTTCACTGCATCTGCCTGTACGGCGAAAATCCGGTCAGTACCCATGCGCGCGAGCCGCAGCAAACGAAGAAGCGCCTCCTCGTCATATGTTGCGCCTTCCGCTGTTGCCTGAACTTCGGCGATTTTGCCGCCTTCGAGCAAAACGAAGTTGGCATCGGCATCGGCGCTCGAATCCTCGATATAATCAAGGTCAAGGACCGGCGTGCCATTGTATATGCCGCAGGAAACGGCTGCCACACGTCCGCTGATCGGATCTTCCTTGACCGCGCCCGACGCCATCAGGCCATCAACCGCGAGCCGCAGTGCCACCCATGCACCCGAAATAGCCGCCGTGCGTGTGCCGCCATCGGCTTGCAATACGTCGCAATCTAGCGTGATCTGATGCTCGCCCAGCTTTTTCATATCGACCACTGCGCGTAAAGAACGTCCGATAAGCCGCTGAATTTCTTGTGTTCGTCCCGACTGCTTGCCTTTCGCCGCTTCACGCTGGCCGCGCGTATGTGTGGCGCGAGGAAGCATTGAATATTCTGCCGTCACCCAGCCTTCACCCTTGCCGCGAAGCCAAGGCGGAAGCCGG
>JBGSVG010000245.1:0-11339 GCA_041753095.1 Sphingorhabdus sp.
TTCATGTCATCCATCATACATCCTCCTCACACTTCCCGGCTCAGGTCGGAAATTCTGTCAATCCAAAACTCTCACTCGTCATTCTTCTGTTTTCGAGGTGAAGCCCGATAACCGGGCCAAGCACTATCAACGTCACCAGCAGCAAGATAATCTCCAGCAGGTACACGGTGCCATATCCCGTCGCCCGGTCGGCCAACGTGGTGCCGATGGCATTATGTAAGGCGATATAAGCCATGCCGTCGCGGATAAGCCCACCCAAGGCGATGCCAGCGCCTGCACAACTGGCCTGCACCGCGCCCCATGCGCCCAATGCCAGTCCGGTCGAATCTTTTTGCGCCAGCCCCATCGCTGCGATCATCGTTCCAACCGAAAACAGCCCAGTGCCAAATCCAATCACACTGGCACCTGCATAAAGTAGCGGTACCGATGACAAGGGCGCGGCAAACAATGTCATCAAAAATGCGGCAACACCTGCAACGGCGCCAAGCCCTGCCAGCCGCAACGGATCGGCACCAGCCGAGAGACGACGACCGCTATAGGCGAACGCGAACAACGCGCCGATTGCCCAGGCCCCCGTCAGCGATGTCGTGGATCCAACCGACAGGCCCAATATCTCCCCGCCATATGGTTCGAGCAGCGCGTCCTGCATGGCAAAGGCCATCGCGCCAAAGCCGATGGCGAGCAACAGCCGCTTGGCGTTGGGTTGCGCCGTGAACGATGCCCAAATGTCGGCAAAACGCGGGTTCGCTTGCGTGGATGTGGTCAGCGCGCGATTGCGAGGTTCCTGCTTCCACAACGCCGCGATGTTCAGAAACATGGTGAGCACCGCAGCACCCTGAATGACTTGCACCAATTTGGTCGCGCTGAAATCGGTGAGCAGATTGCCAATAGTAAAGGCCGCAAGCATCATACCGACCAGCAGCATGACATAAAGGAGCGCCACGACGCGCGGACGCTTGTCTTCAGACGCGATGTCGGTTGCAAGCGCAAGACCCGCAGTTTGCGTGACGTGCATGCCAGCACCTGTCAGCAGGAAGGACAGGCATGCCGCGCCCACGCCTAAAGCAAATGTGTCTTCGCGGGTAATCAGGATGAGTGCAAAAGGCATGATAGCAAGACCGCCGAACTGCCCGAGCGTGCCGAACCAGATATAGGGCACCCGCCGCCAGCCAAGAACCGAGCGATGGGTGTCGGAACGATAGCCGATCAATGCGCGGAACGGCGCGACCAATAGTGGAATGGCTATCATCAGAGCGACGATCCAGGTCGGGGTATCGAGTTCGACAATCAGCACGCGATTGAGTGTGCCGTTGAGCAAAACCGCCGCAATCCCGACGCTTACTTGAAAAAGAGCCAGCCGCAGCAAACGCGACAAGGGGAGATCAACACTGGCCGCATCAGCAAATGGCAAAAACCGCGTTCCCACGGCTTGCCAAAACGTTACTGCTGACGGCTTTTCGTTCATCGACGGCTCATTCCCATTGCCTGAGATTTATAGAAGCCGCTGGAAACGCGTTTCGTGAAATCGATGCTCCATTCAGGCAGAGCCACACCGATATCTTGCGAGAGCCGTGCTTCTGAAACGGGAAGAATGGCTGGGGATCGGTCGCCGCGCGGAAAGGCTTTCCCGACAAAATGCATCGTACGCAGCAGCGGGGTGCCGGGGGCGAACGTGAAAGCAACTTGATTGGCGCGTTGGCTCCAAGCCTTGAGCACGCCGATGATGTCATTTTCGTCATAATGGATAAGTGAGTCCATCGCGATCACATGATCGAAAATGCCCAAATTATGGCTCCGCATGTCGCCGACACGCCAGTCGATTGACAGATGGGCGGGCGCGCGTTTTTGCGCGATGTCGATCAGGCCATGCGATACGTCGATGGCAACCACATCGGCTCCGCGCTGTGCCGCGACAATCGCCAGCGCTCCGGTGCCGCAACCAGCATCGAGCAAGCGCATACCGTTCATGTCCGACGGCAGAGTCGACAGCAGCAGGTTCCGCATTTCGTCGCGGCCCTTGCGCACCGTCGCACGGATGCCGCTGACCGGAACATCAGAAGTCAGGTCTTCCCATGCCTTGCGCGCGGTCTTGTCGAAATAGGTTTCAAGGCGTGTGCGGCTCTGCTGATAGCTGGTCGAGGCGAGGCTGGTTTCAAGCATTATTCAAATCCCAGAAAATCGAAGATGTCCCGGTCCTTCATCGGACTTGCTTCCTGATAATCGACGCCGTCCCAAAGCTTTTGGGCTAGGTCCATATATTCCTGACAGGCGGCATCGACTTTGGGGGTGCTGTCCATTTCGAACAAGGTGCATTTTTTGAGGCGCGACCGGCGGATGGCATCGAGGTCGGCGAAATGCGCGAGGCGCTTCATGCCGATGGCGCCTGCAAACCGGTCGATTTCATCGGTAGCCTTCGAACGGTTGGCAACCACACCGGCAAGCCGAACATTATAGTTCTTTGCCTTTGCGTTGATGGCAGCGACAATCCGGTTCATCGCGAAGATGCTGTCAAAGTCGTTTGCCGCAACCACAATCGCTGCGTCGGCGTGTTGCAATGGTGCTGCAAATCCACCGCACACGACATCGCCCAAGACATCGAAAATCACCACGTCGCGGTCTTCGAGCAAATGGTGCTGCTTGAGCAACTTCACGGTCTGGCCAACAACATAACCGCCGCAACCAGTGCCAGCAGGAGGTCCGCCCGCTTCGACGCACATCACGCCATTATAGCCTTCGAACATATAATCCTCGGGGCGCAATTCTTCGCTGTGGAAGTCGACGGTTTCGAGGACATCGATGACTGTTGGCATCATTTTCTTGGTCAGCGTGAAGGTCGAGTCATGCTTGGGGTCGCAGCCAATTTGCAGGACGCGATGGCCGAGTTTTGAGAACGCCGCCGACAGGTTGGACGACGTGGTCGACTTGCCGATCCCACCCTTGCCGTACACCGCAAAAACCTTCGCGCTGGTGATCTTGTCGCTTGGGTCGAGCGCGACTTGCACGCTGCCTTCGCCATCGGGGGGAGCGGTGTCCAAAAGGTTCAATGTCATATTGCTGCTCCAGTCATTCTGCGGGGACGAGGCCTTCGAGCCTGTCTTCAAGGTCGTTTGCTGCGGCTTTCAGGCCAGCGAGTGTTTCGGCATCGGGTGTCCACAGGTTGCGCTCGCACGCTTCGAGCAACCGGTCGGCAACGCGCGCCGAGGATTTGGGATTAAGGTCCGACAGACGCGCGCGCATCGCGGGGTCGAGCACGAAGGTTTCGCTGATCTTCTGATAGACCCATGGCGACACTGTACCCGTCGTGGCGGACCAGCCCATTGTGTTCGTCACATGGAGTTCAAGATAGCGAACGCCTTCGAAGCCGTGCTTCAGCATGCCCTCATACCATTTGGGGTTCAGCATCCGTGTGCGGGTTTCAAGGTCGATCTGCTCGCCCAACGTGCGCACTTTGGTATCGCCTTGGGTCGCATCGACGACGTAGATCGGTGCAGCCTTGCCACGTGCCTTTTCGACCGCTTTGCTCATGCCGCCAAGGCCGTCGACATAATGATCGATGTCGGTGACGCCGGCTTCGACCGATTCGAGATTTTGATAGGTCAGTTCGACCCCAGCCAATTCGCTTTCGAACAAAGCGCGGTGCTGTGTTGGCACACCGTTGCGGCCATAGGCATAGCCTTTTTTGGCCTCGAACATTTCGGCGAGCTCTTCAGGGTCAGTCCAGGTGCCGCCGTCGATCATCATGTTTACGTTCGCGCCGTATGCGCCTTGTGCGTTAGAGAAAACACGCAAGCTAGCGGTTTCAAGGTCGCAACCATGTTGTGCTTGATGCGCCAGGCTGTGCTTGCGGACAAAATTCTGTTCCGGCGCTTCGTCGGCGATTGTCGCGAGAAAGGCTGCGTCCGCAATCATTCGCGTTTGCAGCGGCAGTAGATCTCGGAAGATGCCCGACATTGTAACCACTACGTCAATGCGAGGACGGCCTAGTTCAGCGAGCGGGATCAATTCTGCGCCAGCAAGTCGACCATAATCGTCAAAGCGGGGTCGTGCGCCGATTAGCGCAAGAACCTGTGCAATCTGCGCACCTTCACTCTTCAGATTGTCCGTGCCCCACAACACCATCGCAATGCTCTCGGGCAATCTGCCGCCATCGGCCATGTGGCGCGCGAGCAATTGGTCGGCTTGAGCCGTGCCTTGGATGCAGGCGAATTTGCTTGGAATGCGAAACGGGTCAAAGCCGTGAATGTTGCGTCCGGTTGGCAGCACTTCGGGGTTCTTCAATATATCACCGCCCGGGGTCGGGGCAACAAATGCGCCATTGAGCGCATTCATCAGCGCGCCAAGTTCGTCATTGGCCTCCAGCCGCGCTTCAATATCGGCGCGTTGCAGATCGGGTGTTGCGCCGAGCATGGCGTTGACCAGACCATCGCGTTCCTCAGGTGACATTTTGCCGCCGAAAACATGCAGACCATGCGGAATGAGCTCGCGCTCGAGTTCATACAGACGGCCCGGCAAGTCAGACAGGTCACCCGCTTCGATGTCGAGGTCAGCACAGCCATCACGAATGAGCGCTTCAAGATCGCGGCGTTCGTCGCCATCATCTGCCACCGCGCGGTAGCGTTCGAGCATCGCTTTCAGATCGGCAAAACCCTGATAAAGGCCAGCTTCAGCCAAAGGCGGGGTCAGATAGCTGACCAAGGTCGCGCCCGAACGCCGCTTGGCAATGATACCTTCAGATGGATTGTTCGAAGCATAGAGATAGAAATTGGGCAGATTGCCGATCAACCGGTCAGGCCAGCAATCGCCGCTCATTCCGGCTTGTTTGCCGGGCATGAATTCAAGTGCGCCATGGGTGCCGAAATGCAGCGCCGCATCAGCGCCGAAATCTTCGCGGATGTAACGATAGAAAGCCGAGAAGGCGTGCGTGGGTGTAAACTGACCCTCGAACAGCAACCGCATCGGGTCGCCTTCATAACCGAACGCTGGCTGCACGCCGACAAAGACATTGCCGAATTGCGCGCCGAGAACGTGAATAGACTGGCCATCGCTTTGTTGGCGACCGGGTGCTGGGCCCCATTGCGCCTCGATCTGGTTGAGATATTTTTCGCGGCGGACATGGTCATCGGCGCTGATGCGCGCGGCGACATTGGCATCAGCACCGAATTGCTCGGCATTGCCTTTCAGGATTGCATTGCGAAGGTCATCGACGGTTTCAGGTACATCGACTGCATATCCCTCAATATGCAGCCGCTGCAATGTCGCATGGAGCGACTCAAATACGGCGAGATGTGCGGCTGTTCCGGTCGCGCCAGCATTGGGCGGGAAGTTGAACAGGATGACCGCAATCTTGCGCTGCGCGATTACGCTCCGACGCATTTTAACCATCGCGGCAACTTTTCCTGCGAGCGAAGCCGCGCGTTCGGGGCAGTTTTGCATCGCGCGGACATTGTCGGTTACGGTGAACTTGCAGTTGCGATGGCAACCGGTGCAGCCTTCCGGCGAACCGTCGGAACGACCACCGAAGACGCTTGGGATGATTGCGCCGTCCAGTTCAGGGATCGCCATCATCATTGTGGTTTCAAGCGGCAATAGGCCCATTTTGCCAGCGCCCCATTGCTCGAGCGATTGGAACTCGATGGGGTGCGCAGCGATATACGGCACATTCATGCGGGTGAGCGTTTCAACCGCTGCGCCCACATCGTTATAGGCTGGGCCGCCGACGAGAGAGAAGCCAGTCAGGTTAATAATCACATCGACCGAGCTTTGGCCGTTCTGCATAAAGAATTTGTCGATGGCGGGACGCGAGTCGAGACCACTGGCGAAGGCCGGAATGACTTTCAGGCCTTGCGCCTCAAGCATTTCGATCATGCCGTCATAGTGGCCTGTGTCTTTGCCGAGCAGATAAGACCGCAGCATCAGTATGCCGACGGTGCCGCGTGGGTTCTTAATGGCAGGCAGCTTGCTGGCATCTTCGCTAAGGCGTTCGGCCATGTCAGGATGATAAACGCCGACTTCGGGATATTCGCGTGGCGGTGCTGCGGGCAATTTGCCTTTGAGCGCAGCGCGGTCGCCGGTCGCGTAGCGGTCAATCAGCCCCCGGATCATATCCACGACATTGTCGTCCGACCCGGCGAGCCAATATTGTAGCGTCAGGAAATACTGCCGCACATCTTGGGCTGGCCCCGGAATGAACCGCAATATCTTTGGCAGGCGGCGCAGCATTTTCATCTGGCCAGCGCCCGAACTCGCGCCCGGCTTGCCCGATCCGCGCAGTTTCTTCAGCAGCGCCAACGGCCCCTTGGCAGGCTTGTCCATGCTATAATTGCCGAGCCGGGTCAGCTTGACGATATCGCCCTGCGACATGATGCCGACAATCGCGTCACATTCGTCGCGGCGCGCCAACATGGCGGGGTGGATTGCGCGGACATGGTCTTCGAGGAAGAGCATCGTGGCGATGATAACGTCGGCACGCGCGATATCGGCCTTGGCGCGTTCAAGCACGGTCGGGTCGCGGTCCCAATCCGATGCGGCGTAGAAACCAATGCTGACATTATCGCGCGCCATGTCGTGATTGGCGCGCTCGACGGCTGCTGCCAAATGATTGTCGAGGGTCACGATGACCACACGGACGGAAGGATTGCCATTACCGCGCATAATGTGCCTTCGCCTCATAAAGTGTAGCGAGTTCGATGGTCGAAACGCCCTGTTCAGCTGCAAACATTTCGGTGTTGCGCCGCGCTTTGCCGCGCACAAAAAACGGGATTTTCTTGAGTTCGCGCGCTGCTTCATCGGTCCAAACGGCTTCGGTGTCGTTGGCTGGCTCAGCAAGTTCAGGTTGCTTAGCAGGCGCGGAGTGACCGGGGCCAAGATGCGATGCCCCTGCCCCATCATTGAATTCGAAATCGTCGCGGAACATCGTTAGCAGATGCTCTTCAAGACCCATGACGAGCGGATGCACCCAGCTGTCGAAAATGACATTTGCGCCTTCAAAACCCATTTGCGGGCTAAACCGCGCGGGGAAATCCTGCACATGGACGGGCGACGAAATGACTGTGCAAGGAATTGAAAAACGCTTGGCGATATGGCGTTCCATTTGGGTACCAAGCACCAGTTCGGGTTGCGCCTCTTGTATCGCCGTTTCAACTTCGAGATGATCGTCGGTGATCAGCGGCTCGACGCCATAAAGTTTTGCAGCCGCCCGAACCTCGCGGGCATATTCGCGGTTGTAGCAGCCAAGGCCAACGACCTTGAAACCGAGTTCCTCATGCGCGATGCGCGCGGCGGCAACGGCATGGGTGCTATCACCGAAGATAAAAACGCGCTTGCCGGTCAGATAGTTGGAGTCGATCGAACGACTCCACCATGACATGCGCGACAGGCCCTCGGCTAGCATCGGCTCGGGATCTACACCTGCCAATTCCGAAACTTCGCGGATGAAATCTTGCGTCGCGCCTACACCGATGGGAACCGTACGGACCGCTGGCTGGCCAAATTCGCGCTTCAGATAGTCGGCCGCCAAGTCACCGGTTTCAGAATACAGTACGATGTTGAAATCGGCCTCACCCAGTTTCGCGATATCGGCCACATTTGCGCCCAAAGGTGCTGTGACGTTGATGTCGATGCCCAGCTTGCCGAGCAGACCGCTGATTTCGATGACATCATCGCGGTGGCGGAAACCCAATGCAGTTGGCCCGAGCAGATTGACCAATGGACGGCGCGTCGCTTTGTCGGTCGCGCGGCGGTCCTTGTCGGCGAGATGGCGGACTATTTGGTAGAAAGTCTCCGCTGCGCCCCAATGCTCTTTGCGCTGATAGCTTGGCAGTTCGAGCGGGATGACGGGGATCGGCAAACCCATATTCTCGATCAGGCCAGCCGGATCGTCTTGAATCAGTTCGGCCGTGCACGAAGCACCGACAATCATCGCTTCCGGTTTGAAGCGTTCGATAATGTCGAGGGCGGCGGTCTGGAAAAGCTGCGACGTGTCCTTGCCGAGATCACGCGCCTGAAATGTCGTATAGGTCACAGGGGGACGCTTGCTGCGGCGCTCGATCATCGTGAACAACAGGTCGGCATATGTATCGCCCTGCGGCGAGTGCAGCAGATAATGCACGCCCTCCATTGCGGTTGCGACTCGCATAGCGCCGACATGCGGAGGGCCTTCATATGTCCAGACGGAAAGCTGCATCGCCTAAACCCTCAACACATCGCGGCGGCGGAGTGGCCGCGCGAACAATTCGGCAAGATCGCCAGCCTGGTCAAAACCGTGGATCGGCGAGAAGACGAGTTCGATCGCCCATTTGGTTGAAAGCCCTTCGGCCTCCAGCGGATTGGCAAGACCGAGGCCACAGACGGTGAGGTCAGGCTTGGCCGCGCGAACGCGGTCGAGTTGCTTGTCGACGTCCTGACCTTCGCTGAGCATCACGCCTGCGGGCAACGCTGCGAGCTCTTGGGCCAAATGACGGCGGTGCAAATATGGCGTGCCCACTTCGATTAAGTGCATACCGAGTTCGTTTGCGAGAAAACGCGCCAGCGGCACTTCCAACTGCGAATCCGGCATGAAGAAAATCGAACGACCTTCAAGGCGAGCACGCTGGTGTGCCAGCGCGGTAGTGGCGCGGTCCTGATAAGGACGAAGCACTGCATCAAAATGGCTTTCGGAAACGCCGAACTCGGCTGCTGCTGCGTGCAGCCAGTTGGTGGTGCCCTCAACGCCGAACGGGAACAACGCGTCAAGCCGGATCGCACCGCGTTCTTCGAGGCATTGCGCAGTATCGCCGAGAAAAGGTTGAGCGAGAAGGAAACGCGTGTTGGGGCCGACGCCCGGTAGATCGGCAACCGCACGCTCGGGCAGGCTGGCGACATTGTCGATGCCAAGATCGGAAAACAAGCGTCGGAACTGGTCCTCCACAATATCAGGCAGCGAACCAACGATGATTAGGTTCTTAGGTGCGTTCGGAGCCAATGCAGGCATCACCGGAACCAGCGACGCAAGGCAGGCATCTTCGCCTTCGGTAAAAGTCGTTTCAATGCCACTGCCAGAGTAATTCAGGATGCGAACCTGCGGCGCATGTTTCGCACCGAGCCTCTGCGCGGCCTTCGACAGGTCGAGCTTGATGACTTCAGATGGGCAACTGCCTACTAGAAACAGCGACTTGATCTCTGGACGCCGCGCCAGCAGCTGATCGACAATCCGGTCGAGCTCTTCATTCGCGTCGGCCAGACCGGCCAGATCGCGCTCTTCCATGATCGCTGTTGCAAAACGCGGCTCAGCGAAGATCATCACGCCTGCTGCAGACTGCAGCAAATGCGCGCAGGTGCGTGAGCCAACGACAAGAAAAAACGCGTCCTGCATCTTGCGGTGAAGCCAGATGATGCCGGTCAGGCCGCAGAAAACTTCGCGCTGGCCACGCTCTTTCAATACCGGCGCGCAATCAACCGCACTGGCCGCCGCGAGTGGAGCAATTGCGTTCATGACGTGGCCGCCATTCTCGGCGCGGCTTCGAGCCGAGCCATGCGCAATTTATAGAGGAACTGACCGGCATTGATGATGTACGTGGCGTAGCCTGCCAGCGCGACATACATGCGGTCTTCGGTCGTGCCCCAATTGTTGAACAGCATTATCAGATAAGCGGTGTGCAATGCCAGCACCAACATACTGAAAACATCTTCCCAGAAAAACGGCTTGGCGAACAACCATTCGTCGAACACTACTTTTTCCCAGATCGAGCCCGTGATCATGATCGCGTAGAGCGCCAGGGTTTTTATAACGACAGAGATTTCGGCAGCGGACTCGCCATTACCAGTCATCAGGAACCGAATGACCATAAAAAGGCTAATCCCGAAAATAAGGAACTGCACCGGCGCCAATAACCCTTGAACCAATGTCCAAGGCGACTCGTCGCGGCGCTTGCGTTGTGCGGCTGTGTAGAGCGGCGCAATCGCGCCGGAGGCCGTATGATTGGCCAAAATCGTGAAATTCTCGTCCGATTCAATATGTCTGCTTATGGACAGATCACTCACTCCCTCTCTCGGTTGAACCAAATAAAGGTGAGATTTGATAAAGTGTCAAGTTTTTTAGACGTCTAATTTTTTGGACACAATTCGGTTTGCCAAGGTGTCCAAGTTGCTATACGCTGCGAGTTGCATGAGATGGCATAGGCATCCATGGGGCCGACGTTATTCCACGCCGACCAGACTACTAGGGGAGTCTGCTACATGGCCACTGTTTTTGGGATTTCCGGATTAAAGTCCAAACTGGACGACTGGCGCGGCATCCGAAAAAACATACAGCCTCAGGAAATCGACGTCGTCGATTTCGTGACGAGCGACCTTAGGGTCGTTGACGATACCGATAGCGGGTATGATCTTTCGATACTTCTTGAAAATCTGGTCATTCCCAAGCTGATTGCTGACCGGGACAAGGGTAACAACTGGTTACATATGCCCGGCTTATCGCAAGCCAGCCAACAGACGCGCGAACGCGCTATCACCCAAATAGATGTTGAAGAATTCGCGCAACTATCGATCACCGGCGAGGCGCATACCTTGCTCGACTTTGTCGACCGTTGCCTTGAAACGGGCAGTTCCGTCGAAACGGTTTATGTAGAGTTACTGGCTCCTGCTGCACGTCGGCTCGGAGAGTATTGGGATGCGGATAGCGAAGACTTTGTCGGGGTCACAATGGGCCTTTGGCGTATCCAGGAAATATTGCGAGAGCTCACGTTACGCATCCCACCCAAATCACGACCTGGTCATGGCAAACGCTCCGCGCTGTTCTCGCCGATGCCGGGTGAACAGCATAGTTTTGGCACTTTGATGGTTGCCGAATGTTTTCAGCGTGCAGGTTGGGATATCGACATATTGATTGAGCCAACACAGTCCGAACTGACCGCAAAATTTGCCAAACGTCATTACGATCTCATCGGATTGACGGTTAGTAACGACTGCTCTAGAGGCGCGCTCGTCAGCACTGTTAAAACAATCAAGGCGGTATCTAGCAATCCGCATATCAAAGTCATGATGGGCGGACGCGTAATTAATGACCACCCCGAGCTTGTGGACGAATGCGGTGCAGACGCAACGGCGATTGATGCCGTGGCCGCTGTAACGCTTGGCGACGAACTGGTGCCGGTCAATTTGGAATGTTTTGAAAATCTAATATAAGGAACCGGTTCTCCCAATGAACCTTGAGTCAACCACTGGTGACCAGATTCCATTCAGTGATCCCGAAGCCATGTTCGAGGGATTCACCAAGGCGGATATCCTGAGCCTCGCGTATTGCGCAGGCGACTTCATGCTGGTCATCGATGAACACAAGGTCGTTCGTGATATCGCTGTAAACG
>JBGSVG010000246.1:0-3240 GCA_041753095.1 Sphingorhabdus sp.
CCTGCTTGCCCTTGCGCCTGCATTGGGTGCGCTGTCTGGCGCGTTCGTGACGTTGCAGGGTTTCGCGCCGTTTGAGAACCGCGAAACACTCGTCGCGATACTGGTTGTTGTGATGATCGGACCCGTTCTGCTGTTCGGTGAACCCATCCAAATGCCGAAGTTGATGCAGCGCTCTGTTGACGCTGACCCGCTCGATTTGCGCGTGATAGCAACCCGGCGAGCCGCGATCCGCATGTGGTTCGCGCGCCTGCTTGTCCAGATTGCCGAGGCGTCATTGTTCGCATTTCTGCTCTTGTGGTTCCGCAGCCTCGACCCCGATTTCGGTGAAAATGACGCAGCTAGCATATTTGCGCTTGTGCTTGGCCTCGCCGTTTTTTTGGCGCTCGCCGTCGGCCGCTGGTCGGACCGCGCCAACCGGCCGATATTTCCGCTTGTCTGGGGTTCAGGCATTGCTGCGGTTGGCCTGCTGGTCATGTCATTTGCACCCAGCCTGCCATTCGCGATTGCGGGTTATGTCGTGTTCGGGCTCGCCAGCAGTGTGTTTCTGGCACTCCACACTAGCCAGACCCTGCGCGTGCTGCCCCGCCCGCACACGCGCGGGCGTGACCTTGGTCTTTTCAACCTTACCAATACCGTGCCGTCGTTGATTATGCCGTGGCTGACAGTCGCTCTCGTACCCGCTTACGGGTTCGACGCGCTGTTTCTGCTGCTGGCGGGGCTCGCGATTGTAGCTTCTGCAGTGCTGCTAACGATGCCGCGTCAGATTGTGGCAATCTAGGCGGGCCGTCGTGCGTAGAAGCCGAACCCGGCGATCACCGCATAGCATGCCATTGGCAGCATGAACGCAATTGCGAGGCTTGAGGTCAAGTCAGCAATGATGCCTGTCAGCAACGGAATGACCGCCCCGCCAACAATAGCGACGTTGATGATACCTGATCCATCGGCTGCACGTGAACCCAATTTCTCGCAAGCAAGCGTGAAAATGGTCGGGAACATGATGGCGTTAGTCAGTCCTACCGCAAGCAAAGTATATCCTGCAACGTCTCCCGACGTCTGGGTTGAAATAACAAGCAGCGCTATCGCCGCTATCGATACGAAAGCCAGCACCTTCCCGGGGCTCAACACGCGAAGGACCGCCGAGCCGATAAACCGCCCGACCATTGCGCCGCCCCAATACAGCCCGATGAGCTTGCCTGCGGCTTGCTCCTCAAGGCCCATGACATGGCTTTGCATAAGATAATTGACGATCAGCGAACCGATTGAGACTTCTGCACCGACGTATAGAAAGATACATAATGCGCCGTAACCGAAACGGGGACGCTGGAGCAGATCAAGTCCCGCCAAGCCTTCGCTCGCTTCATGCTTTTCGCCCTTTAGCGCATTGCGGAACATCCAGACCACGCCCGCGACAATCGCTAGCGTCACCGCAATGCCCAAATAACCGTTCACAATCGCCTGGCTCTCGGCTGTGCGATACGCGTCAAGCTCAACGCCCGACAATTGGTCGGCGGTCACGGTCGCCAACCCACCCAGGATCAGTATCGAACCAACAATCGGAAAGATCGTGGTGCCAAGCGAATTGAACGCTTGCGCAAAGGTAAGGCGGCTGTGCGCGGTGGCCGGTTTACCGAGCAGCGAAATCAGCGGGTTTGAAACCACCTGCACAATAACCACGCCGCTTGCCAACACGAACAAGGCGAGCAAGAACACGCCATAGGTTGCGGTCTGACTGGCGGGAATGAACAGCAGGCACCCAGCCATCATGGTCAGCAATCCCGCTACTGCGCCGCGCATATAGCCGATTTTCTTGACCAGCCGCGCGCCGGGGATGCCGATGACCGCATAAGCGGCGAAGAAACAGAACTGCACCAGCATCGCCTGCGTGTAGTTGAGCGTGAACAGCTCTTTCAGTTTGGGAATGATGACATCGTTCAGGCTGGTGATGCCGCCGAAGATGAAAAACAGCCCCATGACGAACAGCTGCAATTGCGGCGCATCGATATGGCTGTCGCCAGCTTCGGTGGACGCAGCAGCGCCAGGTGCCAATGCCATTTTCTCTCTCCCTAAATATCAGCGCGCTTTGCCGGGGCAGGCCGTTTTTTCTTTTGTCGCTTCGATATGAACGTTGCGGATTGTCGCAACAAGGCCTTTCGCCGCCTGCATACGTATGGGGGAGCCGACCGCGTCAAATTTTGCGGCTGCTTCGGCAAAGCAGCGGAGCGGAATGCGTGTTTGCGTCGCGGTGCCAGTCGGCAAGGCACGGATTGTCTGCTGCAAATCAATGGTCCCGCCATTGAACGACAACATCACTGGTCCCGTTGCTGGCCGGTCGATCCGCCAGTCGATGAGCATCAACCAATCTTCGCTGAGTTGCGTGGTCAAGTTCACCGCAGGGCCGTTGACCACGAACGCGCCGTCGGCGTTCCACGTAAACTGCCGCGCGTCTTCCTGCGCCGACAGATCGACCGCACGCGCGCTGATCGAACCGTCCATTTGCAGGTTCCACGGCGCGGGCACTTTGCCGCGAACAACATAATTGGTGGCAACCGTCAGCGAGGATAGATCGACACGCGGGTCTTCGTTGACTGGCGCTAGTTTGCCCGGTTGCGTGTAATCCAAACCATAACCAAGCGGGAACAATGGCTCGACCAAAGGCGAACTTGCATCGGCTGGCCAAGCGAAAGGCAGGCGTCCGGTGAAATCGCGAGCAACCTTGTTGTCGGGACCAGCAACAAGCACATCGGCCACGCCGCGACCTTGCGTACCGGGCAGCCATGCGGCGACGAAAGCGGCGGCCTGATTGATCAGCTTGCCCGTGAACATCGGACGACCCGATAGAAATACGACAACAACGGGAATGCCCTGTGACTTGAACCGGGCGATCATCTGCTCTTCGGTCGCTGTCGGCTGAAATGCGAGGTTCGGCACGTCGCCTTCGAACTCGGCATAAGGTTTTTCGCCCAGCACCACGACGGCGACATCGGGCTTGGTTTCAAACGCACCGGTTGTCGAAATCGTCGCTGCACCGCCATTGGCCTTGACCGCATCAGAAATGGCACGGCCGATGGTCTGGCCATTCTTGAAATCTGCTGCTGTTGTATCGGTGCCCTGCCAGCCGATCGTCCAGCCGCCTGCTTGCATCGCCATATTGTCCGCGCCAGACCCGGTAACCAGCACGCGGGCGCCGTTGCGGATCGGCAAAATGCCATCATTGTTCTTAAGCAACACCAGCGATTTCGA
>JBGSVG010000247.1:0-6683 GCA_041753095.1 Sphingorhabdus sp.
CTGCTGGCGATTTCGGACGATATCCGCGTGTTATTGGTCAAGCTCGCCGACCGGCTGCACAATATGCGGACGCTGCATTTCATCAAAAGCCCCGAAAAGCGGCGCCGCATCGCCAAGGAGACGATGGACATCTATGCGCCGTTGGCCGAGCGGATCGGCATGTACGAATATATGCGCGAGATGCAGTTGCTTGCGTTCGAGCAGCTTGAGCCCGACGCCTACAAGACGATCACCGGCCGCCTGAAACAAATCCGTGATAAGGCGGATGTCGAGATCGACCAGATCAACCAGACCATCGCTTGGGAAATGGAGCAAGCGGGGCTGAAGATCAAAATCTCCGGCCGCGAGAAGCATCCTTATTCGATCTGGAAGAAGATGCAGGAACGCCATGTCGCGTTCGAACAGCTGACCGATATCAACGCGTTTCGGGTGATTACCGAGACCGAGGAAGATTGTTACCGCGCTTTGGGCGTACTGCACCGCCGTTGGCAGATGGTGCCGGGGCGGTTCAAGGATTTCATTTCGACGCCCAAGCGCAATGGGTATAAATCAATCCACACAACGATCATGTTCGCTAAAAACATGCGCGTGGAGGTACAAATCCGCAGTCAGGAGATGCACCGCAGCAGCGAATATGGGTTCGCCGCGCACTGGGCCTACAAGCAGGCCGGCACGCCGGACGGTCAGGCCGGGTGGCTGCGCGACCTCATCGAAATTCTCGAAACCAGCCACGATCCCGAAGACGTCCTCGAAAACACGCGGATGGCGATGTATCAAGACCGCATTTTCGCTTTCACGCCTAAGGGCGCGTTGCATCAGCTGCCCAAGGGGTCGACGGGGGTGGACTTCGCCTATGCGGTGCACACCGATCTTGGCGACAAGACGGTTGGGGCTAAGGTCAATGGTCGCCATGTGCCGCTCAGGACGCAGCTCAACAATGGCGATATGGTCGAAATCCTAAAGTCAAAGGCGCAAGAGCCGCAGCCCACGTGGCTGAACTTTGTGACCACCGGCAAAGCGCGCGCCGCAATCCGCCGCCATGTACGGCATAGGGAGCGCGACGAACTGGTCGCCATCGGACGCAAGCTTTACGAAGAAATTGCCGAACGCATGCCCGCCAAGATCGGCAAAAAAGCACTTGATGCGGCGGTGAAACGGCTGAAGCTCGAAGATGATGAGGAGTTGATGCACCGCATTGGCGCGGGGAAGATTAATGACCGCGCGTTGATGGAGGCGCTCGTACCTGGTTTTGACGTCGATGGCGTGGAGCGCGAATTCCCCAGCCAGGAACGCGCGATCTCGATCCGCGGACTTACACCTGGCGTGGGATATCATCTCGGCGATTGTTGTCACCCGATCCCGGGCGACCGTATCGTTGGGCTGCGTTTGCCTGGCCAGCCAGTCGAGGTCCACACCATCGAATGTGATCGCCTCGCGAGCGGCGTCGATGCCGACTGGGTGGACTTAAGTTGGGGGCAGGGCAGTGAGGGCGCGTCGGCGCGGCTACGCGTCATCATCCACAACCGCCCGGGAACGCTGGGCGAAATCGCGGGAATTTTCGGCTATCACAAGGCAAACATCATAAACCTACGCATGACCGCACGCGATGTCGAATTCCATACGTTCGAGGTCGATCTGGAGGTCCACGATCTGCCGCACCTCATGCGTATCATCTCCGCGCTGCGCGCTTCGGAAGCGGTGGCAACGGCAGATCGGGTTTACGACTAAGCGGGTTTTAAAGCCAGTTTTTGGAGCAACATCTGCGCCGCTTTTTCGGACGATGCGGGGTTTTGGCCGGTGATCAGCAAGCCGTCCTCCAGCACGAATTCGCTCCAGTCCGCGCCCTTGGCATAAATGCCGCCATTGGCCTTTAGCATGTCCTCGACCAGAAATGGCACGATGTCGGTCAGCCCAACCGCATCTTCCTCACTGTTGGTGAAGCCTGTTACTTTTTTGCCGTTTACGAGCGGTTTGCCATCGGTACCCTGGACGTTTTTCAACACGCCCGGCGCATGGCAGACCGCGGCTACGGGTTTTCCTGATGCGATAGCAGTCTCGATGATCTGGATCGAGTGCGTGTCCTCAGTTAGGTCCCACAATGGTCCATGACCGCCGGGGTAAAAGACGGCGTCAAATGAATCCACATCGATATCGGCGAGCTTGTGCGTACTGGCCAACACAGCCTGTGCATCTGCGTCCTTCTTGAATCTTTCGGTAGCAGGTGTTTGCGCTTCCGCCTCATCACTTTTCGGATCCAGCGGTGGTTTACCACCCTTGGGCGAGCCGAGCGTGATCTCGGCCCCGGCATCATGGAAAACATAATAAGGCGCGGCAACTTCCTCCAGCCAGAAGCCTGTTTTTTTACCGGTATCGCCCAGCTGATCATGCGATGTAAGAACCATGAGAATTTTCATTTTCTGCTCCTGAAATTATTAGGTCGCATAGCAAATCGCGCAGCGGTGCATTTGGTTCCAGTGACGCCAGAATTACGCGCGAATCCGTTGAATTTCATTCGCGAACGTACCTCATTCTTCTTCGATAACGTCTCCCGGCTCGGCATTCACAAAGCGCCTCGCAACCTCGAACCCATGACCAGCGCGCAGGAAAGCCTGCAGTTGCTTCTGGCGTTTTTCGGGCGGTGCGGGTGCGTTGGCAAAAGGGCCAAGGCGCTTGCGCCGCGCGAAGTTTTCAGCGGCGACGAACATGCTTTCTGCCATATGCTCTTTTGCGGGAACAGCGTCTGCATCGCCGATGCCGCCGGCGCGCAGATCTTCGTTCAATCGTCGTTCGCCATAACCGCGCCGGACAAAGGCACGGCTGCGCGCTTCGGCGAATTGCGCATCGTTGATATAGCCCAATTCGGCAAACTGCTCGACCAACGCCGCGACATCGGTGCGTCGCTCTCCGTCCCAGCCGCGCTCGCGGATTTTACGCAGTAGATAGGTTCCAAGCTTTGCCTGCGTCGTCGCATATTTGCCGACATAATGCAGCGCCAGGTTGCGCAACCGCTCGTTATTCAGCGGTGGCGCAGGCTTTTTGGCGGATGACCCATTTTTCACGCCCTATTCTTGCCACAGTCGGGTCGAATTTTGAACTGGTATCGGCGCGTAAGGCTTGAGCATAACAAAAATGTAACATCGGGCCTTTGGTCGCAAGCTTTTGGCCCGGAAGCTATGGGATAATATATGAGCGAACTCGTGAGCACGCCGACGCAGGACGATTTGCCGCGTCGTCTTTCCGATTTTGCAACCTTGGGCGAAGCGCTCGATTATGCCGCAACCGGCAAGCGCGGGCTCAATTTTCATGACATGCGCGGCGCATTGGCGCGACCTTATCCTTATTCCGAAATGCGCGACGATGCGCTGAAAATGGCTTATCGCCTGATCAGCCACGGCATCCGCAAGGACGACCGGATTGCGCTGGTTGCCGAAACCGGAACCGATTTTGCCGCGTTGTTCTTTGGCTGCATTTATGCCGGTGCTTGGCCGGTGCCATTGCCCCTTCCGACGTCATTCGGCGGTAAGGAGAGCTATGTCGACCAGCTGTCGGTGCAGTTGAAGAGTTGTGATCCCAAGATCCTTTTTTATCCATCCGAACTGGCGAGCATGGCTGGCGAGGCTGCAAGCAATTGTGGCGTTGAGGGCATCGACTGGGAAAGCTTCGGCGATCGTATCGCGCTCAAGGCCGAACTGCCACCTGCGCAGACCGACGAGATCTGCTATCTGCAATATTCCAGCGGCTCTACCCGTTTCCCGCATGGGGTAGCAGTAACCCACAAGGCGCTGCTCAACAATCTGTCTGCGCACTCGCATGGCATGGAAGTGCAGCAAAGCGACCGCTGTGTATCATGGCTGCCCTGGTATCATGACATGGGTCTGGTTGGTTGCTTCCTCTCGCCTGTGGCAAACCAAGTGTCGACCGATTACATGAAGACGGAGGACTTTGCTCGTCGTCCGTTGGCGTGGCTGGATGTGATCAGCGCTGCCGATGGCACGGTTATCAGCTATTCGCCGACATTCGGCTATGACATTTGCGCACGGCGAATTTCGAGCCAGAGCCATGTTAATGACCGTTTCGACCTGTCGAAGTGGCGGCTTGCGGGCAACGGCGCGGACATGATCCGGCCCGATGTGATGCAGGCGTTTGTCGATGCATTCGGTGACGCGGGGTTCAGGGCCTCATCGTTCCTGCCCAGCTACGGCCTGGCTGAAACCACATTGGCGGTGTCGATCATGCCGCCAGGTGAGGGCATCCAGGTTGAGCTTGTTGAGGAAACCGAACTGACAGGCCACGCTGGCGCTGCGGACCGGCCCACCCGTTATCGGGCCATTGTTAATTGCGGCAAAGCGGTGAAGGACATGACCATCGAGATCCGCGACGAGAACGGGCGTCCCTTGGCTGACAAAACCATTGGAAAGGTGTGGTGTACCGGGCCGTCACTGATGAAGGAATATTTCCGCGACAAGGAATCGACCGACGCATGCCTGGTCGATGGCTGGCTCGACACAGGCGATATGGGCTATCTGTCGAACGGCTATATTTACATCGTCGGACGCGCCAACGACATGATCATCATCAATGGCAATAACCACTGGCCACAGGATATCGAGTGGGCTGTGGAGCAGCTTCCGGGCTTCAAAGCGGGTGATATTGCTGCGTTTTCGGTGACTACGCCCGGCGGCGAAGAGACCCCGGCGGTGCTTGTCCAGTGCCGCACAACCGACGAGGCAGAGCGCATAAAATTGCGCGAGCAGATCCGCGACAAGGTACGCTCAGTCACTGGCATGAACTGCGTGGTCGAGCTTGTACCGCCCCGCACATTACCGCGTACGAGCTCGGGCAAAATGAGCCGTGCGAAAGCACGTAACCTGTATTTGTCGGGTGAGATTCAACCCTACGCAATTGCTGCCTGAGCGCGCTGAACTGACCCTTTGAAAACGATTGCATGACGTTGGTTGGTTAATATCCGGTAAAGCCTCGCAATCGTTGATTTTCCTTGAAAAATTTACATCGTCTTGCCGCGTTTTTGCGGCGCTGATTACCTTTGGGTAAGGTTCGGTCGCTACAACCGGCGAGTGACCAAAAAAGAAGTGTATCTTGAGCTGCCGAACGAACTGTCCTTCAAGGCATTGTTAGGCCTTGCCGAACCTGTGGGTCTGGATGGCGATGTGATGCGCGGAATTCAGGCACGCAGCATGCGTCAACGTACGACGTTACGGGTTGGATTGAACCTGGTTTGTGCCATAATGGCCATATTGATGTACCGCGGGATCGCGCCGGTTTGGGCAACGACCACATGGGCGGCCCTGTTTGGTGCATTTCACCTTTTTTCTTTTCATCAATTCGGCACCAAATGGGTGTGGGACCGACCGCAACTCAATCGCGAAGACGTCCGGCGGCTGAATACACATTCCGCGATTACTGCGACAATGTGGGGATCTGCGTTCGGCTTCATGGGAACCAGCGGCACTATAATGGAAATGCTAGGGCTGTGGTCGATTGTGCTTGGCATGATGGTCTATGCCTCGCTGCTTTTGCCGACCGCCCCGATGGCGGCGACGATATTCATTGGTATAACCAGCTTTTGCGCTGGGCTCGGCTTCGTCTATCATGGCGGATATTATCTGGCTGTGGCCGCTGGAGGCATCGGCGCGCTGTTAATCATGGCATGCCTGCGTTCTGCACGCGCGCAGATATTGTTCGAGGTGGCAAACAGCATCGTCCAGGAGAAATCAGAAACGGTCAGTCTGCTATTGCGTGAATTCGAAGACAGCGGAGCGGATTGGCTTTGGCAGACTGATACATCACGATGCGCTACGCACGTTTCACCGCGTTTCGCCTATGCGCTTGGTGAAGACGCCAAGGCTATCGAGGGGCAGCCCTTGTTGAAACTGATCGCTGGAGATGCCTGGGAACAGGGACAATATCCAGACGCACTTCACGATCTGGCGGAAAGGCTGAAAAAGCGCGAATCTTTCAGCAATCTGATTGTGCCGGTTACCTTCAAAGGCGTCACTCGATGGTGGGAACTGTCGGCATCTCTGAGACATGCGGAGGACGGAGCCTTTCTCGGATTTCGGGGTGTGGGCTCCGATGTCACCGAACAACGGGAGTCCGCAGACAAGATATCACATCTTGCGCGCTTTGATACGCTGACGGGGCTCCCCAATCGTCTCCAGCTGACCGAAACACTCGCCGAAGCTTTGACCGAAGCTGATAAATGGCGCCGCCGTTGCGGGTTCCTGATGATTGATCTTGACCGGTTCAAGGCCGTGAATGATACATTGGGCCATCCGGTCGGCGATCGGCTGTTGGCTCAAGTGGCCCGCCGACTGCAGCTTATCATGTCCGACAACGAACTTTGCGGACGCTTGGGTGGCGATGAATTTGCGGTTGTCATCAGGGACGCGAATGACGGCAAATATGTCGCCACGCTTTCGAACCGTATTATTGACAGCCTGTCGCGACCTTATGAAGTCGATCAGAATACCCTCTATATCGGGGCAAGCATTGGCAGCGCTTTGGGTCCAGTAGATGGGCGTACCGTCGAACTGTTGATGCGCAGTGCGGACCTTGCGCTATACCGTTCGAAGGATCAGGGCGGCAATACCCACCACAGCTACCAACATAAGCTGCACGCCAATGCCGAAGAAAAGCGGTTGATGGAATTCGAACTGCGGAAC
>JBGSVG010000248.1:0-8658 GCA_041753095.1 Sphingorhabdus sp.
GCGGTCGGCATCGACGCGCTCTACGCCCAGCACATCGTAAATCGCCTGCGCGTGGCTCCATGTTTCCATCAGCCGTGCGGTGATCGAACTTATCACGCTCATGTCGGGGCCAACCCATTTGACTCGTTGCTTGAGATCAGCGGCAGCAAAACGAGGTGTCATTGCCCGATATTGATTGGTCCAAGCTGCGATCAGATCATGCCCCGACAGACCGCCCAGATACTCCGCCTCGAAATCGGGCAACCGGCCACCGCGAACGCCTGCCATCATTTTTGCGATGAACTCGCCAAATGCGGCTTCGTCGGAAAGTGCGAGATCGGCAGCGATATTCCACACATGCAAATGGCGGATGATATTGTTAATCTTCCAATGTTTGAATTGAGTTGGCGTTTCGAACTCGGCGTCGGACAAAGGCGCGAGCAGCGTTGACAGCGCTTCACTCTCTTCCAGAAAATCGGCGGCTTGCTGCATATCTGTTACCCCATAAACCCGAATAAATGCCCTGCCACCTTGCGCATCTGGATTTCTTCGGCGCCTTCGGTGATCCGGTAGCGACGGTGGTGGCGGTAGATATGTTCGAACGGCTTGTGCCGCGAATAGCCGAGGCCACCGTGGACCTGCATCGCAAAATCTGCGGCGTTACAGACCAAGCGGTTGGCCTTGTAGTTGCACATGCTGACCTTGTCGGAGAGGCGGATGGCGACTTCGGGTTTGGTCTTGCTGTCCATTTCAGCGGCGGTCTTGTGGATAAGTAGTCGCAGCATTTCCGCGTCGGTTTGCAGTTCGACAAGCGGGAATTGGATCGCCTGATTGACCGCGAGTGGTTTGCCAAATGGCTTGCGTTCACGGGCATATGCGACCGCCTCGTCAATGCAATATTGCGCCGCACCAAGCGAAGACGCCGCCTGCCTAATGCGGTTCTCATGGACGAAATGCTGCGCCACCGCGAGGCCGTTGTCGAGTTCGCCAAGGATCGCGCTTTCGGGCACCCAGACGTCGGTATATTTCACCTTGGGATGGTCGGTAGGCATGTTGAAGGTCCACATATATTCGCCGATCTCGAACCCCGGTGCATCGGTCGGCACGACGAAACAGGTAATGCCGCGTGCCTTGCCATCCTCGCCGCTGGTTCGCGCGAAGGTCATGACATGCGAGGTATAAGGCAGTCCCGTGGTCCACATCTTGTTGCCGTTGATGCAGTACCCGGCAAGCCCATCGCGGGTTTCGGGAACCGCGTGCGTGTCCATATGGGTCGCGTCGGAACCGTGGTGCTCTTCGGTCAAACCAAAGCTCCAGCCCATTTTGCCTTCCAGCATAGGCGGGATGAAAGCCGCCTTTTGCTGCGGCGTGCCAAAGTCGCGGAGCATGAGAACCTGAACCAGATTGCCGACAATACTGCTCTCGTTCTGCAGGTCGTTGTGCAGACCCAAGCCCTTATGCGCCAGATGATGCCGGATGACGGCCATCGCAAGGTTCGATCCATTTTTGCCGCCGAACTCTTCGGGGATGGCATAGCGGTAATGTCCGGCTCGGTCCGCGACGCTGCGCATTTCGGCCAGCAAAGCCCACCAGTCGGCGCGCGGGTGGCCGTCATTGTCCCAATCGGTCCGCGCATTTTCACGGCGATGGTCGAAGAAGCGGATATTGTCGTCGCGCGTTTCGATGGGCTTGATCTCGCGTTCGATAAAGTCGTCGAGAACAGCCAGATAGTCAGTGATGTCCTGCGGGATTTCGAACAGCATCATGCGCTCCATTTCTGTGTGGCGACGGCCAAAGCGGAATATTTGGGTTGGTCAGCGGCGAGTTTTGCCAGCGACTGTACTTTGAGCTTTGCCAGCAGGCCGGGCGTGGCGAGCGATTTGCGGCCTGTCAGGAGGTCATCCGACAACGCCTTGTCGTGAATGGAGGCGGGACTTGCAGTCTCGCGTTGCAGCATACCAAGCGCATTCAGTGCAACCGCCGCCATGAATCGGTCGCGGCCTTGCGCGGCGGGCTTAACGTCAGCTTCGATCCAACTTGCGAGTGCTTCGAGCATTTCCGTCGATGAAGGTTCGCCCAACCGCCGGACTGCGGACTGCTGCGGTGAAGTTATGTCACCGCGTTCTTCGGCTGGCGCATCTTCTTCCAACAGCATCAGCAAGTCGACTTCGGTTTCCGACGCGCGGCGTCCGATGACCGCGCGCTCCAGCCCCGCGTCCAGCCCGCTGCGCCAGATATCCGCCATTTGGAGGCAACAGATGCCCCACCATAATGTCGAGTAGACCAGCCACCAGCGGAAACGTTCGGGGTCGACAGTCACGCCGCTTTCCCTTTCATAGGACGCCCACAATTCTTCGAGAGTGCCAACGCCAAACGCAGGCCGGTCAATATGCCCAAAGCGCCAGCTGTTGATGCAGCCAAAGGCCAAATCCTGATGCCGGTCCCCGAGATGTGCCAACTCCCAATCGAGAACGGCGGCCAAGCCGTTCGCATCCGACATGATATTGCCCAGTCGAAAATCGCCATGCACCAGCACTGGCTTTACGGGGGTCGGCAGATGGTCTTCCAGCCATTTGAACGCCAGCGCCATCACGGGGCGATCCCCGCCATAGACGATAAACTTCTGCTTGAGATCGCCCAGCAAAGTCGCAATTTCTGGCGATGGCAGTGCGGGCAGCGCGCCTATTGGCACCGCGTGGATCGCCGCCAGTTCGCGCGCGCAGTCGGTCAGTAACGCCAGCGGCGGGTTCGCCAATATCTTGGCAGGGCTCACCTCGGCCTCGACCCGGCGCATCAGATAGCCTGTCCCGAGATGGTCGCTCTGTTCGATTTCGCCGACGATCTCAGGAGCTTTTACTCCGGCAGCAAACGCCGCGCGGACGACGGCGGCTTCGACGTTATGACCGTATGCGCGCCCAGCCATTAACTCAGCCGATGGCGAACGGCGTAAAACATAGCCCTTGCCGTCATAGTCAAATGACCAGCTCTCCATATTCGCCCCACCTGTCAGCCGGTGCAGGTTTTCAAGTTCGCCATTTCTGCCCAGTACGCGGCGGACAAAGTGCGCTAGGTCGGTGGCGAACTTGTCGCTCATGGCGCCCGGTGCTTCCAATAGGTAAACACCTTGTCCTGAAGCTGCTTCACATGCGCCTGCGCTTCCGAACCTGTCCATTCACCCTGATAATCAGTTCGCCCGGTCCACCAGCCTTGCCCCGGCAACCCATCGCCTTCGCGCACCACCAGCACCGCCAATGCGGGCGCGCCTTCCTCGGCGGTTAACTGGTCGATTTTATCGAGCGTCTTGCAAACCTGCCGCATCTTCGGGCGCGTGAAACGAAAGCCCAGATACAACAGCAACTCCGAATAGCTGATTGCCCGCCCCTCGCGTGCGCAGTGTTCAAGCATCGATTTGATCCGCGCGACATCGTACAGCGCCGACATATCCGCCGCTGGGTCGCTCAGGAAGTCTTCGAGGACAGGGTCCAATCTTGCTCCTACAGATAATCTTTGGCCATCGCGGCCATGATGTCATGGAATTCGGCGATGACCTCGTCGATGATTTGCTTGGCTGACTTCACCTCGTCGATGCGCCCCGCAACCTGACCGGATAGTGCTATCGCCGCCTCCATGTCTCCGCCAAAATAGAGATCAAGCACGCCGCGCATTTCAGCCATAATATTGTCGGTCGGTTCATGGTCGAGCTTGGTCGTCCGCCCGGTCTTCAGCGCCCGTAGCGCGGGCCCTGGGCCGTGGCGGTTCAGAAACAGCGTGTCGGTTTCTTTCGCGTTTATGATGGCGTCTTTCCAATTGTGATGCACGGGCGATTCCGCTGCGCTGACCATACGCGTACCCATCTGGATTCCCTCTGCTCCCAGCGCGAACGCAGCCGCCATCGACCGACCACAAACCATCCCGCCTGCAGCAATGATTGGCACATCGACCTTGCTTCGGATCAGCGGCAACAGCACCATCAGCGCGACATCGTTCGGGTTCTTGAATCCACCGCCCTCGCCCCCTTCGACGACCAGGCCATCAACGCCAGCTGCTATTGCCTTGAGCGCCCCTGCAAGCGTCGGCACCACGTGAAATACGGTTAGGCCAGCGGCCTTCAACGGCCCGCAATATTTATTTGGATCACCGGCAGATGTTGTGACGAACTTCACTCCCTGATCGACAACGAAGTCGACAATGCCCGGATCGCGGACAAACGCCTGCGCGATGTTCACGCCGAATGGCTTATCGGTGAGTTCCCGCATTTTGATGATTTCGGCGCGAACTTCCTCGAGTTGCCCCGATGATGTTTCGATAATCCCAAGCCCGCCCGCGTTCGACACCGCAGATGCCAACTGCGCCCGTGCGATCCAGCCCATTGGAGCCTGAACGATGGGATATTCAACACCGAGCAATTCAGTGATGCGGTTTTTGATTGGTCTCAAATTTGCTCTCCCTCTTGGGAGGCATAGAATGGACGGGGCAGATATCCAAATGGAGTTTAATCGTCTGACTAATTTTCGCTCCAGGCGAAAATGGTGGGCGATACAAGGTTTGAACTTGTGACCCCTCGCGTGTGAAGCGAGTGCTCTACCGCTGAGCTAATCGCCCGTCCGGTTATGGACAGAGCGCGCGCCTTTGCCAGAGGCGCCGTACATTGGCAAGCTTTCAGGATACGATTTTGATGTGCGGCTCGGTGACCTTAACTGAGGCAGATGCGTTGTTCAGTCCAACGAAAATAGTCTCGACGATCCGCGCCAGCTTATGAGTCTTCAACTTACCGGTGCCGATGTAGATGATTGCCTCGGGATTGGTGTAGCACTGCACCATCTGGTTGATGAGTGACACGCATTCATCAATCGAGAAGCCACTAAAATAGCCCTGTTCCATCGCTTCGGCGACGATGATCGCCAGATAATGATCGCCGAGGTCGACATAGCCGCGAACAACCTCGAAATGCTGGCTGCCGATTTCCATGTAACTTTTAAGCAAGTCAGGTTCGGCTTCATATTGAACCACCATCGCTTCGAATCGGCGCGCGAAATATTGGTACATTTTTTCGCGCACCGGCAAATCCGACGCGGTCACTTCCTCCATGATCCGAACTTTGACCGCGAAAAACTTCTCGGCAACTGCCTCTAACAAGGCGTCCTTGTTCTCAAAAAAGCGGTAGAGATTGGACGGGGACATTCCTGCCGCTGAGGCCAGGTCCGTCATTGAAATATCAACGGCCCCGCGTTTGCGGATGAGATCGTCGACAACCTCAAGCAATTGCGCTCGTCCTGCCTCGAGATCGGTCTGCGGGCGGGCCATATATCGCTCCCTGTGTATTAGGCGCCTAATTCAGTTTTGTGATATGTGCAGCATATCTTCAATTTTCAATGGCGTCGAATGCAAAACTGCTTTGCGTGGTTGCAATGTCTTGGAGGCCATCCTCGCCTACCAGCCCAGACAGCGTTAGCCCGAGCAGCCTGATGCCCATTTCGGCGGGGAGAATTTGATCGAGCAACGAGTGGCTCAATTGCGCGAATTCAGTGCGTTCCGCGATGATATGGCCAACCGTCCGAGAACGCGTGACCGTTCTAAAATCGCTATACCGCGCCTTTAACACCAAAGTTTTGCCGCGCGCCTGATAGCGCTCGATCCTGTCCCAGACGAGTTCGATGATGCCTTCCAATGCATCGCGCAATTCGGCTTCGCTTTTTTTGTCATCGAAGTAGGTGGTTTCGCCGCCGAGCGACTTGCGAATGCTGTTGGCGTTGACCGGCCGGTCGTCGATGCCACGCGCGGCGTTGAACAAATAGCTGCCCCAGCTACCGAAATGATGCGCCAGCCACGCCTCGTCCTTTTGCGCAAGGTCGGCGCCGGTGTGAACGCCGAGCTTCGCCATTTTCTCCGCCGTGCGAGGCCCAACGCCGTGGAAGCGGCGGACGGGAAGCCCAGCGACAAAATCTGCGCCTTTTTCGGGCAGGATAACGCACAGGCCGTCGGGCTTGTTCTGGTCGCTGGCGAGTTTTGCGATGATCTTATTGTAACTAACACCGGCACTTGCTGTCAGGCCGGTTTCTGCGCGGATGGCGGCGCGGATCGCTTTGGCGACCTTTACCGCCGAGCCCAACCCGGTCTTGTCATGCGTCACATCGAGATAGGCCTCGTCGAGCGACAGCGGCTGGATGATGTCGGTATGCCGCGCAAAAATCTCGCGGATCTGGCGCGAAACCGATTTATAAGCCTCGAAACGCGGTTTTACGAAAATCAGGTCAGGGCATTGGCGTTGCGCAGTTATCGACGGCATAGCCGAGCGAACGCCGAAAGCCCTCGCCTCATAACTGGCGGCAGCGACCACCCCGCGTTTGGACGAGCCGCCGACGGCAACCGGTTTTCCGCGCAAATCAGGATTATCACGCTGTTCCACGCTGGCGTAAAACGCATCCATATCGACATGGATGATTTTGCGGGTTGGCGGACGATCGGACACGGCGTTTTGCCGCCTAGACCCCAACCGCCGCTCTGAGCGCCTTGCGGTCAAGCTTACCGATCATGGTCTTTGGTAGCACATCCATTACAACCACCGACTGCACGCGCTCATGCTTGCCAAGTTGCGGATTCAGCCAGGCGACGATGGCTTCGCCGTCGGCGCGGGCACCTTCCTGCAAAGTGACAAAAGCACGCGGAAGCTCGCCATGATACGCGTCGGGAACGCCGATCACCAGCGCCTCCTTCACCGATGGATGCTTGTACAAAATATCTTCAATCTGGCTCGGGAAGACCTTAAACCCACCAACCGCAATCATATCCTTCAGCCGGTCGACGATATGGATAAACCCATCTTCGTCAATCGTCGCAACATCGCCGGTGCGCAAATATTTGCCAAGGAATACCTCTGCATCCGCCTCGGGACGCCCCCAATAGCCGCACATGACTTGCGGACCGGAAAACACCAACTCACCTGGCTCGCCATCGGGTGCGGGCTTAGTTGGATCTTCCTTGTCAACCAGCTTCACATCTGTCCCAGGAACCGGCTGCCCGATGCTACCCAATTTGTTGAGGCCTTCATAAGGGTTACACGACACGACGCCCGAGCTTTCGGTGAGGCCATAGCCTTCAATAACGACCGCACCGGTGAGGCTCTCAAACTTGGCTTTTAGTTCGGCGGGAAGCGGCGCGCCGCCGGATATGCATGCGCGAAGCGAAGTAAAATCGGTCTTTTCGATATCGGGACAATCGAGCAAAGCCTGATACATTGTCGGCACGCCCGGCAACGAGGTAACCTTTGTCCGGTTCACCGCAGCAAGTGCTGCTTTAGCCTCGAAACGCGGGAGCATGATGATCTCGCCGCCATTAGAAACGGTCCGGTTGAGCACGGTCGCGTTGGCGAAAACGTGGAAGAAAGGCAAAACACCGAGGATTCGGTCATCGCTTGGCGCATCGGGTTTGTTAAAATGCGATTCAGGATCGATGCAATTAATCTGCCGTGCGTTAGCTGTGATATTCTGATGGCTCAACATCGCGCCTTTTGGTGTGCCAGTGGTACCACCAGTATATTGCAGCTGCGCGATGTCTGTTTCTGGGGTGCAGGGTTGTATCGCATAATCGCCACGATTGCGTAGCAGGTCAGCATATATTGTTATGCGGCTATCGGTGGGGATCGGCGATACATCTTTGCGCTTGAACAGCCGGTAAGCCCAGCTTTTCGTCGTCGGAAGGGCTTCGGCGACGCTGCCGACGACCAATTCTTTCAGGTTCGAATTATCCAGCACCTTGATCGCGGTTGGCAATAATGCAGCTGCGGAAACGGTAAATAATATGCTCGTCCCGCTATCGGCCACCTGATGCGCAAGTTCGTCGACAGTATATAGCGGCGAGAAATTGACCACAATCGCCCCCGCAGCCAGCGCACCGTAATAAGCCGCGATGTAATGCGGCACATTAGGCAGGAACAGCCCCACCCGATCGCCCTTTCCTATGCCCTTGTCCTGCAATCCCTTGGCTACGCGGCGAACCGCTTCCGCCATTTCTGCATAGCTGTATTTGCGCCCCATGAAGTCGGCGAGCGAGGCCTTGCCCATGCGCTCAGCCGATTGGAAAAACATGTCATGCAGCGCTAGCGGCGCGAATTGCTGATCCCATTTGGTCGGGTGGAGATAGTTTGTTGTCCAGTTCATTTAGGCCGCAAACTCGCAGCGACCGCATTCGAGGCGGCAAAATGGCGAAGATATCGAACGTAAATGCCCGCCGGATATAGTGGTGCTATGTTCAAGGGTATTTATGTTCGAGATCGAAGCCATTTTGCCGTCCTACGGATTTGACAGATTTTGTCCATTGCTGCGTTGGCAAGGCTCGAATTAGAACCACTAAGCCTCCGCCTTGCCGCCTTGCACTGAACAAAATCGCTTCAAACCTCGAAAGCGTTCACTGCAAGTTTGCGGCCTGTGTTATGCCGCGTGATACCAGCCAACGCCATCGCGGATTTCGACAACCGCACGGCCTGCGCGTTCCAGATAGCGCAAATGCGCCATCGCTTCACCGGTGGCGAGGCCGTAAATGCTGTCGTCGATGGGCCGACCGAACAACAGGCCAAAAGTGTCGACGCCGCGCATTTCCTTCTCGCGCAACGCCGCCTCCAGCCGGTCGAGTTGCTCGTGATGCCCCGATGCAAGCTTGTCGAGACGCACATGCACGCCCTTG
>JBGSVG010000249.1:0-7039 GCA_041753095.1 Sphingorhabdus sp.
ACTGGGCGCTTTTCCAAACCATCGCTTGTGCGCCCGGGTAAAGGCGCTGAGGTCGCTGTAGCCCAACAACAGAGCAATCTCCCCAAGCGGACGTTTGTCTTCTATGACATACAACGCGCACAAATCCTGCCGAACAAGGTCAAGAAGTTCGCGGAAAGGAAGGCCCTCTTCCACCAGTTTCCGCCGCAAAGTCCGTTCGCTCATCCCGAACGACTTTGCCATGCGAGCGAGTGTCGGCGGCGATTTGTCGACTTCGTTGGACAGATAGAAATAGCTGTAAGCCAAATGCATCTTGCCTTCGGCCATCCAATTCGCCGGCTGCTGGTACCGCTCCGATGCGGCATCGAATAACGCTGCGTTGGCAAATGGCGATGGCCGGAACACCTGTCTCGCAGCAATTTCCATGCGCGTCTGCGGCATGGAAAATTCCACGGGGCAGCCAAAAGCGGCCTCATATTTGGCAACATCAAAACGCGGCCTGTGCCGAAAATGTACCGCACGCAGTAGCGGCGGTTCGCCCAGTATCTGTCGTGACAGCCTGGCATAAGTCGCAACCGAAAACTCGATAAATGCGGCATAGGCGTCGGTATAATCGGGGTGACACTCCCATGTCAGATAAGGTGGCTTGCCAGCGGGATCGAATGTGGTGCGAAACATATTCTGGCGCAGTTGCTGGATTCGGATATTGGCTTCGATTACCGACGCCAAATTGGCCTCCAGCCGCGTCGCGTACCCAAGGTCGGAAAAGTTCTGCATCGACGCCTTTTCTCCAATCCGCAGATGCACCGACGGGTCGTTAAAATGCTGCTCCAGCATATTGAAAAAGCGCAAGACGATCTGCGACGACAGTCGGCTGAGGGGATTACGCAGGCGGGCTTCGTCAATACCAACGGCACTCAGCATCGCACGCCGGTCGCCGCCTTCGGCCACCGCAGCACGGACAATACGGACCAGTAGGCTCGCCGACATGGTGTCCGGCGCAACCGCCCTGCCGTCGTCCAACAATGTGTTGATCCAGCTGTAAATCCTGTTGCTCCCCAATGACGTAAGGGAAAGCTTGAACATGCCCTGCGGTTGAAGGCAAGCGCCATTTTCAGCGGGTTGCGGGGCGCATTTTTGCTCGCTAAGCCTTTGGAATGAACCTTGCCTCCATCCTTGCCCGGTTCGAACCGGGCGCCGTATCGCACCGCATTTCAATCCCGCCCAGTTGGCATCAGGGACGGACATCCTATGGCGGGTTGAGCTCGGTACTCGCGTATCAGGCCGCCAAGCTTGCCGGCGAGGACCTGCCGCCGCTGCAATCCGCGCAGATTGCCTTTGTCGGTCCGCTCGCAGGAGATGTCGAGGTGACAGCGAATGTCCTTCGCCGCGGCAAGAACACCGCGTTCGTCAAGTCTGAAATCAGTGGTGCCGATGGCGTCGGGCTTTCGTGCACATTCATTTTCATGAACCGGCGACATAGCCATCTGGACTATGAAGGTTTGGAGCGTCCCGAATTTCCACCGATCCCGACCACCGAAAACGCGCGCAGCGGTCCGCCAGAATTCTTCACGGGGCATATGCAATATCCCGACAAAAGGTTGGAGCTCGGCCTTGCGACGAACCGTCTGGCTAGCTGGCATCGCTTTACCGAGCATGACGGACTGGATCATATCGCTGAGCTCATCTGCATCGGCGACGCGCTGCCACCCTCTGCCATGGGGCTGATGACCGAAAAGGGGATGGTGAGCTCCATGAACTGGCAGATCAACATGCTGACCGATGCGCCTGCCACAAAGGATGGCTGGTGGTATCTGACTAGCGAAACGCACCACGCAGGCAATGGCGCGAGCAGCCAGTATATGACCGCATGGAACAGCGACGGCGAACCGGTGCTGACGGGCATGCAGTCGGTCGCGATTTTTGTTTAGCGTGCCATTAGTTCCTTCTCCGCATCGCCGATATAATCCCGCGTAATGGGCAAGGCCCGGCGGTTGCGGGTGAACTGGATCTGGTAATTGCCCATCCCGCCCGATTCAAACGCTGCGGTTGCCCCCGACAGGTAGAATGTCCACATCCGGTAGAATCGCGCGTCATATTGCGCGATGATGGCCTCGCGATTGGCTTGCACGCGCTTATACCATTCGCGCAGCGTCATCGCATAATGCAGCCGCAACGTTTCAACATCGCTGGCGATCAGCTTGACCTTTTCGCTCGCCGCCAGCGTTTCAGAGAGCGCAGGGATATAGCCTCCAGGAAAAATATATTTGCGGGTGAAAGCATCGGTACTGCCGGGTTTACCAAAGCGGCCGATGGTATGCAGCAGCATCACGCCGTCATCTTTCAGCAAATTGGCGCAGGCGCGAAAGAAAGTGTCGAACTGTGGTACACCGACATGCTCGAACATACCGACTGACACGATGCGGTCGAAATAGCCCGGCGCGCGTTTTGCCAGCACGCGATAGTCTAGCAGTTCGAACCTGACCTTATCGGCAATCCCGGCAGCTTCGGCCCGTTCGCGCGCCAGCTTCAGTTGCTCGGTGCTCAGTGTGATACCAAGCACTTCCACCCCGGCGACCTTGTTCAGATATAGCGCCATTCCGCCCCAGCCGCAGCCGATGTCGAGCACCTTATGCCCCGGCTGGAGCGCTAGTTTTGCGGCAATGTGCGCTTTCTTTGCAAGTTGCGCCCGCTCCAACGTGTCGTCGGCTTCCGACCAATATGCACAGCTATACTGCATGTCGTCGTCGAGCCACAGCCGGTAAAAATCATTCGAAAGGTCGTAATGGTGGGCGACGTTGGCTCTTGAATTGGCCAATGAGTTGAGCTGCTGAAACGGACGAGCGACTTGGCCGAATAATTTCTTCAGCGGTTTTCTGTCACCGATCTCGGCACCCCTTTCCCACGGATTGTTACGCCGGACCAGCTCGACAAGGCCCATGATGTCGTCATCATCGACCGTGACACCGCCGTCCATATAGGCTTCACCCAGACCCAGCCGCGGATTGAGCAGAATGCGACGCTCGGCATTGGCGGCGACTATCCGCAAGGTAACATCGGGCCATCCTGCCGCTGCAGTGCCGAAAACTTGCGCTTGGCCCTTTTGGTTGATGACCGTCAACGAGCCCTTATGGATACGGCCGCTTAAAATGCGTTCGAGTAATGCCAATGCAGTGCCTTCCGTAAAAGCGATGCCCTCTGCTTCGAACCCGTTGGCGATAATGTTACAAAATCATGGCCTTGCCAAGCCTATCCAAGCGCTGCCTGTTTTTCTTCGGCCAGCCGGTCGAGTTCGGCGCGGCTCTTTTTCTCACTCGAAGATTTGAGCTGACCGCAAGCCGCCATGATATCGCGACCGCGGGGTGTCCGGATGGGCGCGCTGATGCCGGCTTCGAAAATGATGCTCGAAAATCGCTTGATGCGTTCGGGGTCGGAGCATTCATAAGGCGCGCCGGGCCATGGGTTGAACGGGATCAGGTTGACCTTGGCGGGCAGCTTATATTGCCGGATTAACCGCACCAGTTCGCGCGCATCCTCGTCGCTGTCATTCTTTTCCTTAAGCATGACATATTCGAATGTGATCCGCCGTGCGTTCGAGACGCCGGGATATTCGGCACAAGCGCGCAAAAGTTCGTCGATGCCATATTTGCGGTTGATCGGCACGATTTCATCGCGAATTTCCTTGGTCACTGCATGCAGCGAAACCGCGAGATTGACGTTAATCTCCTCGCCTGCCCGCTCCATCATCGGTACCACGCCCGACGTCGAGAGCGTTATTCGCCGCCGCGACAGGCCAAGTCCGTCGCCGTGCATGACAATTTTCATCGCATCGCGGACATTGTCGAAATTATACAGCGGCTCGCCCATGCACATCAACACGATGTTGGTGAGCATCCGGCCATCGGCGGTGTAATGGCCGACGTCATCGTCCTCATCATCGTCGTCGTTGGCGACCGCCATGTTGCCCTTGGGCCATTCGCCCAGCGCATCGCGGGCCAGCATCACCTGCCCGACAATCTCGCCGGGTGTCAGGTTACGCACCAGCCGCATTGTGCCGGTGTGGCAGAAACGGCAGTTGAGCGTGCAGCCGACCTGCGACGAAATGCACAATGTCCCGCGATCCGCATCGGGGATGAACACCATCTCATAATCTTGCGCGTCGTCGGCACGCAGCAGCCATTTGCGCGTGCCGTCGGTCGATACCTGCGCCTCTACAACTTCAGGCCGTCCGATAACGAACCGGTCGGCAAGCCACGGCCGCATGGTTTTGGAGATATCGGTCATCGCCTCGAAATCGGTCACGCCGCGATGATAAATCCAGTGAAACACCTGCTTCGACCGAAGCTTCGCAGCCTTTTCGTCAAGTTGCGATTCCTCGAACAGCTGCCGGATTTGCAGATGGCTCAAACCCATCAGGTCAATACGCCCATCGGAACGCGGCGTGATGGCGCGCGGGGTTACTACGGGGTCGATATGGCCGGGAATCTGCATGATGACCGGGCCTATAGGGAACAATGCGTTTGAATGCCAGTAATGCTGCGGCTCAATTGTGGACGATGGTTACCTTGGTGCCGGGCGCTTGATCGGTGATGGTGACTTTCGCCTCCAATTGAGCCGCCAGTGCTTCGACAATCCCAGTTCCCAACCCCGGTTTCCGGTCATCGGCATCTTTCGGCATGCCTATGCCGTCGTCGGCAATGATCAGCGTCCACGCATCGCCGTCCGATTTATAATCAACTTTGATCGAACCTTCTTGGGTCCGACCCGGAAACGCATGTTTGAGCGAGTTGATTACAAGCTCGGTAACAATCAGGCCAAGGCTGACCGAAGTGTCCGGGTCAACAACGCTGTCATCAATATGGGTGGTGAGCGACAGCCGATCGGGATCGCTGATCATCGATGCGCCAATGCTCTGGCACAGATCCTTGAAATAGGTCGCCAGAGCAACATTATCTACCGAAACTGTCGAAAGATGCTTTTGTAGCATGGCAATCGACATCACGCGGTTATGAGCATCGCGCAGATGGTCGCGGCTTTCGTTCGACTGCACCTTTCGCGCGCTTTGCAACAACACGCTGGCGATGATTTGCAAGCTATTGGCCACGCGGTGCTGGATTTCCTGCAGCAAGAGCTGCTTTTCGTGCACAAGATCGTCCTTATGCTTCTCGGCCACGCGCTGTGATGTAACGTCAGTGACTGAAAGGACCACGCGGATGCTTTCCGCTTCGAAATAATCGAGCGTGTGGGCGTTTATCAGCAGGCACAAATTATCCTTGCCTTCGCGAACCAGATCCATTTCGTAGACATCAATGGCTGCATTGCCCGCAACGGTCGCTTTCAACAGCGAGTTCAGTTGGCGTACATTCCATTCGCCGCGACCCAGTTCGGCCAGCTTTTTACCGGTTACACCCGCACATTCGATATCAAAGGCATGACAAAAGGATTCGCTGGCGGCGATGATTGTCAAATCCTCGTTGAGCAGAACGAGTGGCGAAAAAGACGAAGAGATCAACGCAATCGACATGTTGTCGGCGTGTTCTGGCAGGCGTTTCACTAAATTTTCCATGGCATGTAGCCGTCAATCGCTGGAGACTCGCGGTGCGAAAGTCATACCCAGTAACCCTGATCCGCAATCAGAAAGTTTTTTAGAACGACGGAACAACATTAACTTAACAGATAACGAACTGCACTGTGAATCAATTCGATGCCATTTGTAAAACGAACGTTATTGCGTGGCCACACATCCCAGCGCCGCAGCGTCGATCGCGCTCGGTGCCCCGCGTAGGCTGTAGGCATCGACAATCGAACGGCCATTTCGTCCTATGCTCTCAACACTCAACGAAGTTGCCGACCGCATCGCGGCAATAATGGCAAGATCCATCCTGCGGTCGGTTGCCCAGCCCGAGCTGCCATCGACCTTTAGCCGGAAGCGCCGACCACCGGCGCTCAACGTGATGCCGCTGTTGGAAGACCGCTCGCGCGAAAGCCGGACATAGATTTGATGCGTGACGCGGCGTTTGGGCCAAAACCCTATAGATAGATAACCATTGCGTGTGGGCGTTCCGACCGTCTCTTCAGGAGCAGATATGGCATAGCAGCGCGGGGTTGCGGAATCGCGGAAGGCCGCCCATCCCTGATAAACACCCAGACGGTCCTTGGCGGAAATGGGTACGGCAATGATGGTCAGCACCACAAATAAAACCGTTCGTGTCGAGCACAGTCGAGACACCCATAAGGCCCGCATAACCTGACGGCATCTCGACTGGGCTCGATGCGAACGGATTGGTGGGGCGTGGCTCAAGCCCGCTCTCCCGAGCCTTCGCCGTTAATGACCAGTTCCTCCACACCATCGCAGATCATCACCATGCTGCCTTGCGCAAGGCTCGGTGCAATCGGTGCGTCGAACCGCTCCATCGGCGGATACGCCAACAACAGCCCGCGCAGAACCCTCGCCGTCATTCCATGGCAAATGACGAGCATATCCTGCTCAAACGCCTGCTCGGATATCCATCCCGAAAGCCGCGCGGCCACGTCCTCATAATATTCGCCGCCCTCGGGGCGGACGGAAAACAGTTTGTGTTCCAAATCGACAATCGGGCCGATTTCAGCGGCGATGTCGGCATAAGTGCGGCTCGACCACGTCCCGACATCGATTTCAAGCAAGCGGTCATCGCGCTGAGTCAGGTGCCAGTCCGCGTCGATCTCCTCGGCGATAATCGCCAGCGTTTGCAGCGCCCTGCCAGCAGTCGACGACCAAAGCTGCGGCCTGTCATCGCCGCCGAGATAATTCGCCAGCGACCGCCCCATCATCTTGGCCTGAACGCAACCTTCCCATGTCAGAGGCGTATGCAGCTCGGCCTGACCCTGCATGCGGGCGATCTTGTTGAACACCGTCTCCCCATGCCGCGCAATGAAAAGACGTTTACCATTTGTCGAAATCCCCATAATTGGCCTTATTCCACAGCTTATTACACTTGGCAAAAGCTATCGGCTTGCCCTACCGGACAAAGCCATTAAGACAGAATCGGCATAGAAATAGGGTTTTTCGGCGGCTGTACGA
>JBGSVG010000250.1:0-1927 GCA_041753095.1 Sphingorhabdus sp.
CCACTCGCCAGATGCTGCGAAGCAGTGTCCAGCCGGTAGAGATCGCCGTCATGCAGCAATGTCCGATGCTTTTTGTGCAAGGCGATTGCGCTCTTGAGCTGATCGAGATCGGTCTGCCGCTCTGTGAGCAGGTTGAGTTCAAGACCCATATGCCCGGTCAGCGCGGTCGCCGCGCGCATCGTCATCGACAGCCGCCGTCCGGTCACATGGCAATGCGCGGGCCCGACATGACAGCCTAATATTTCTGGCGGCAGGAAGAAACTTGCACCGCGCTGGATGCGCTGCCGGTCGAGCGCATCATTGCTGTCCGATGTCCACACCCGATCGCTATGCGCCAGCACGCCCATATCGGCCCGCGCGCCGCCCGACGAGCAGCTTTCGATTTCAACGTTAGGATGGGCGACGCGGATGCGGTCGAGTAGCGCGTAAAGCGCATGCACCTGTGCCACCGCGCGAGGAGGCCCGTCCGCTCCGCCGGGATGGCTGAGGTCACGGTTCATATCCCATTTGATGTAGCTAATATCGTGGTCGCTCAGGATCGCGTCGATCCGCTCGAACAGATAGTCGGCGACTTCCGCGCGGCTAATGTCGAGCACATATTGCGTCCGGAACGGAACCTGTGCGATGCCTTCGACCTGCAACACCCAATCGGGATGCGCGCGGTACAGATCGCTGTCGGGGTTGACCATTTCGGGCTCGAACCAGATGCCGAACTCCATGCCAAGGCCTGTGACATGGTCGACCAAAGGCTTCAGGCCTTCGGGATAAACGGCATCAGAGACAAACCAGTCGCCCAGCCCGGCGGTGTCGTCGCGCCGCGCGCCGAACCAGCCATCATCGAGTACAAAGCGCTCGACGCCGAGCGCGGCAGCGCGGTTGGCGATTTCTTTCAGCTTCTCGGTGTCATGATCGAAATAGACCGCTTCCCATGTATTATAATGCACAGGCCTTGGTTTGGCGCGCATTGCCGAGCGCAGCAATTTGTCCCTGACATGCGTATGAAACTTCCTGCTAAGCGCGCTAAACCCATGCGCGCTGTAGGCCGCGATGATTTCAGGCGAAGCGTAGCTTTCGCCCGGCGCCAGCCGGATTTCGCCGGGAAAGAGCAAGGCGCCCATGCTGGCCACCACGCGGCCATCGGTGAGCGTATCGACGCGCAGCCGATGATTGCCGCTCCACGCCAGATGCAGTCCGTAAACTTCGCCTGATCCCTCATCGGTGCCAGCGTGGGCCAGCAATAATGCAGGATAGCTGAAATGCGACGTCCGCCCGCTACGGTTCTCGCGCAAATAGGTGCCCTCAGGACGCGCCAACTTCTCCTGCCCGAACTCTTGCGTCCAACGACCGGTGAAACCAATGATCTCGGTCATCAATGCTGGAATTGGCAAACAAGCCGTGGCCATGTCATTAAGGTCAAGACAAGCCGCACCATAATTGGTCAGCATCGACGATATGCGCAGAACGCCGGTGATCGGGTCAAGCTCAAGACCATATTCCAAGCCAAGTTTTGTCCGCTCGTCGCGGCAGATAATCCGGGCACCGTCGACACACCGTTGTACCTTGCAGACCTCGAACAGGCACCCCCAGTCTTTGCCTTCGCGATGCGCGGCAAAGCCATGCAGCATCGGGTGGCCCAAACCCGGCTCCATCGCCAGCGAGAGCGGGAGCGAGGTGTCAGCCACACCGTGCATACCCTGACGGAGCGACAGATGTTCCAGTTCGTCACCAGCCACCCCGAGAGGAAGCAAGGCACCCCAGTAAATAATCGACGGCGGCTTGCCTAGCCCGCAGGCAAGGACCACCGAGACGTCGAGCGCATCAATTCGCAAATGGTCCACATGTCACTCCGTCAAAATCCCAGCACCGGATTTGTCCGGTTGTCTTTCCTGCATAGCCGTCTAGTTTCGCAAATAACCAAAAAGCGCAA
>JBGSVG010000251.1:0-5710 GCA_041753095.1 Sphingorhabdus sp.
CCACGGGATTAGCCGCGCCGCGCTCGCGCTTTTTGCGACCTTGCGGAACGAGCGCGATTTCAACCTTTTGCTCGCCGCGCATGATTGCGCGCGCATCGCCGGACAGCTTGAGGCCGCCATGCTCGGTCGCAACCAGGCTTCCGCGCGCCTGTAAAGCACGCGCCAGCGGCTTGATCACGCGCGCCTCATCCGCATCGACGATGCCAAATACCGACAATTGGTCATGGCCGAATTTGAAAATCCGCTCATCGCCGCTGCCGGTCAGAACTTTTTCCAAATGCCCGACGCCAAACATTTGCCCGGTACGGTAAGCGGCCGAGAGCAGCTTGCGCGATAGCTCAGTGGCGTCATGGACGCCGGGGGCTTCGAGGCAATTGTCACAATTTCCACACTTTTCGGATGGATGCTCACCGAAATGCTGGAGCAATATGGCGCGTCGGCATCCCGGCGTTTCAACCAGCCTCGATAGTGCCGCGATCCGTCCCTGCTCGGCCTCGCGTCGTTCGGATGGCAGTTCGGCCAATCGTTCGCGCGCGCGCGTAAAGTCGCCCGGCGACCATAGCATATGTGCCACGGCAGGATCGCCATCGCGGCCCGCGCGGCCACTTTCTTGATAATAGGATTCGATTGATTTGGTGAGGCCCGCATGGACGACGAAACGGACATCGGGCTTGTCGATCCCCATCCCGAACGCGACGGTGGCCACCATCACCATGTCTTCGGAAGCGACAAATTCGGACTGCGCTTTGGCGCGTGCGCGGGGTTCCATACCGGCGTGGTAGAAACGCGCGGTGCGGCCGGTCGCGGCGATCTGCGCGGCAATCTTCTCGGTGCGATCACGGGTCTGGGCATAGACAATACCCGCGCCACTCAACGTCCGAACCAGCCCCGCGACGCCGCTCTTGTTGCCGCCGGTCATCGCATAACGGATATTGGGCCGGTCGAAACCGGAGACGATCATCCCATCCGCAGAAATCCCCAACTGCCCCGCAATGTCGTCGCGGGTATGCGCGTCGGCGGTCGCGGTCAGCGCGAGCCGCGGCACCGCAGCGAAATCATCCATAAGCGGACGCAACAGACGATAATCGGGCCGGAAGTCATGCCCCCATTCGGACACGCAATGCGCTTCATCAATTGCGAATAGCGATATCTTCGCTTCACGCAGCAGCCCGCGAAATTCCTGTCCGGACGCACGTTCGGGCGCGACATAGAGCAAGTCGAGCGCACCGGCACGGAACCGCTCGATGGTTTCGGCGCGATTGTCATCAGCGCTCGTCAGCGTCGCTGCGCGGATACCAACCGCATCTGCCGCACGCATCTGGTCGTGCATCAGCGCAATCAGCGGCGAAATAACGATGCAGGTGCCATCCATCATCACCGCAGGAAGTTGATAGCAAAGAGATTTGCCCGCGCCCGTCGGCATTACGGCGAGGGTGCGCTCGCCAGCCAGAACGCGCTCGACTACCTGTTCCTGCACCCCGCGAAATTCGGGAAAGCCGAACACGCGGTGCAATATATCGGCAGGGGCAAGGGTAGTCGCAGCAGAAGCCATCGCCTCCGGCCCTAGGTTGGAAAGTTCCTCAAGAATAGAGCGCTCTTGCAATATGTGCGACTCCGTTGTGGATGAGTCGGGATGAATAAGAACATATTAAGAACAAATATTATTGGCAACCATTATTCTGCGGCAACCGTTTCGTCTTCGCCTTCACTTTGCTGGCGCGCCCACATGTCGGCATATAATCCGTTTTTGCGCAACAATTGGGCATGTGTGCCCTGCTCGGCAACTTGGCCCGCCTCAAGCACCAATATCTGGTCGGCATCGACCACCGTCGAAAGCCGGTGCGCGATAATGATTGTGGTGCGCTTTTCTGAAATCCGGTCAAGCGTCGCCTGAATTTCGGATTCGGTGCGGCTGTCGAGCGCGCTGGTGGCTTCATCAAGGATGAGGATCGGCGGGTTTTTAAGCAAGGTGCGTGCAATGGCGACGCGCTGCTTCTCACCGCCCGAAAGCTTCAGTCCGCGTTCGCCGACCTTCGCTTCATATTGTTCGGGCAAGGATGCGATAAAGCTGTGGATCGAGGCACCACGCGCCGCTTCCTCAACCTCGTTTTGGCTCGCGCCTTCGCGGCCGTAACCGATATTATATCCGATGGTGTCATTGAACAGCACGGTGTCCTGCGGGACGATGCCGATGGAGCTTCGCAAGCTGGATTGGGTGACATCGCGCACATCCTGCCCGTCGATCGTGATGCGTCCGCCGGTTACATCGTAGAAACGGTATAGCAACCGCGCGATTGTCGACTTGCCCGCGCCCGAGGGACCAACTACCGCAAGTGTGTGGCCGGGCTCGATTTTGAAGCTCACACCATTCAGGATTTGCCGGTCGGCATCATAGCCGAACCGTACATCCTCGAACGCCAGCGCCCCGCCGCTAACCGCCAGCGGCGGTGCATCGGGCTTATCTACAATCTCTGCAGGCGTATCGATGAGTGCAAACATCGCGGCCATATCGGTCAGGCCTTGGCGAATGGTGCGATAGACCATGCCGAGCATGTCGAGCGGGCGGAAAAGCTGTGCAAGCAAGGTGTTGACCGTCACGACGTCGCCGGTGGTAAACTGCCCCTTTGACCAGCCCCAGACGACATAGCCCATCGCACCCGCCATCATCAGGTTGGTGATCAGCGACTGTCCGATGTTGAGCGCCGCCAGTGAGTTTTCCGATTTGACTGCGGCGTTGGCATAATGATGCACGACCTCGGCATAACGCCGGGTTTCGCGCTTCTCGGCGTTGAAATATTTGACCGTTTCGTAATTCAACAGACTGTCGACCGACTTGGCGACGGTCTGTGTATCGAGCTCGTTCATCTCCTCGCGCAATTTATTGCGCCAGTTGGTGATGACCGTTGTGAAGGTGATGTAGCTGACTACCATCAGCAAAGTCGCGGCGACCATGCCCCAGCCGAATTGGATCTTGAAATAGGTCGATACCAAAGCCAGCTCAAGCAAGGTCGGCGCAATGTTAAACAACAGGAAATAGAGCATGATGTCGATGCTCTTGGTGCCGCGCTCGATGACCTTGGTGACCGCGCCGGTGCGGCGGTTCATGTGGAAGCGCATCGACAGATTGTGGAGGTGGCTGAATACATTCTCGGCCAGCCGCCGTGTTGCCTCTTGGCCCACGCGTTCAAACACCACGTTGCGCAGATTATCGAATAGTACACCACCAAAGCGTGCACCGGCATAAGCCGCAACCAATGCAATCGCGATAGCAACGCCATCTTCCATGCCGGGCACCATGCGGTCAATCGCCGCGCCATAGACCCATGCCATGCTGAGCTGGATGAGCTTGGAGATAACGACAAGAATCAACGCAAACACAATGCGCACGCGTAATCCCAGCTGATCCTTCGGCCACAAATAGGGCAGGAACCGCTTCATCACGGCGAAGTCTGGCTTGGTTTTGGCGGTGGAATCTATCGGCGGCACAGGCGCCATATAGGGTGGCTTTGGCTAATCACAAAGCTTTAGGCTTTGCCGGAGAGCAGCAGCCACGTCGCGATGCCGTTCATCCCGGTGTAGGCCCAATAGAATAACGAGATGAGCAGCGAGCCTTCATTGGCGAACCACATCGCGGCGATGAGCAACACCAGCTCGATGCCGTAGCTACCATAAGGGCTGAAATGCTTGCCGAAATAGCGCTTGGTATCTTCAACGAACGGATGGCCTGACTCCGCAACCGCCTTGTGCATCGCGAAATTGGCGATGCCCATCAGGAAGCAGAAAACGAGTAACATGAGGGTCAGGGTCTGCCAGATACGCGGCTGAGGCCGCAAAATGGCAAACATATCGAACGCAAATGCGCGCCGGACATAGTGGTTCTATATCCAAGCGTATTTGCGTTCGAGATGGAAGCCATTTTGCCGTCCTACGGATTTGACAGATTTTGTCCATTGCTGCGTTGGCAAGGCTCGACTTAGAACCACTAAGCCTTTGCCTTGCCGCCTTGCACTGAACAAAATCGCTTCAAACCTCAGCCGCGTATCTGGCAGACCCTGACCCTTAAGGCCCTTGCCGAATGGCCCGGGCCTCATTGCGTTCGGATTGGCGTTCCAGTGCGACCTTGATCATCGCGATAATCGGGTCGGCGAGTGCGAGGCCCAATATGCCGAACAATGCGCCAAACAATATCTGTGCACCCAGCACCAACGCTGGAGCAAGATCGACCGCCCGCTTTGCCACCATTGGCACGATCAGATAGCCGTCGACCATCTGCACCACGAAATAGACGAACACCGCATAAAGTCCGACATCGACGCCTGCCGAAAATCCGACGAGGATGATCAGCGCGCCAGAAATTATCGCGCCTATGTTGGGCAGGAACGCGAGCAGTCCGGTCAGCAGCCCAAGCAACGCCGCCATTGGCACACCGCCAAGGCTGAGCAATATCCAAGTGCCGAAGCCTTCGACAGCCATGCCAAGCAGGCGGCCCGCCATGAGTCGACGCAGCGTATACCCAATTTTCTCGGCGGTGCCGTAGAAATGGCTGCGCTCGGCCAAAGGCAACATCCAGGCAACGCCGCGTTCGTACATCCGGGGCTCGGCGGCGATGAAAATTGCGAGGACCAGCATCATCGCCATATTGGTGACTGTGCCGACAACCGAGGAGACTGCGGCAGTTACGCGTCCTACCGAATTCAGGATTTGCGAACCAAAGCCTTTGACGTCTTCTGCCGAGATGTTGAAGCCTGCCGCCTCGATCCGGTTGCCAATATTCTCGATTTGAGCCTCGACAATGGCCTGCAGACTGGCTGCCTGTGCCGCCAGCTCGGAACCGGTGAAGGCAAAAGTCCAGTAAATCATGCCGAACACCGCAAGCACCACTATGGCAAGCCGAAAGCCGCGTGGAATTGGCAAGACCCGGCCCAAAAGGCGGGCGCCACCATCGAACATTGCCGCCAGTACAAGCCCGCCAATGATGAGGAGGATCGGTTGAGCGAGCCAGACCAAAGCCACAACCAGCGATGCCATCCCTATCCATACCACCGCCTTTTTTAGCTCGGTGCGGATTATTGGATCATAAAGCTCGGTCGGACCAATCTCTTCGCGAAAGGGTTCATCCGGTACCGCTACTTTCGGGCGCGGGGTACGCGATTTGCGTGGCTTGGGTGCAGCAACCTCATTCATTAGGCTTCACTTTCGCAGGACGAAGGCTGGTGCCTGCGCGGTCGCCGCGCAGAGAGCTAATCCAGGTCGCTGGATTAAGGCCGGTGCTGCCATCTACGGAGAATGTAATAATCTCTGCGCGCCCGCCCAACCGGTCCCACGACACCGGGCCACCAAGACCACCAAGGTCAGCAGCTACGCGACTGTCCGAACTGTTGTCGCGATTGTCGCCCATCAGGAATACATGCCCGGCCGGGATTTTAACGGGTTCCATATCGTCGGTTTCGCGGCGGCGCGCGTCGATTGTGTCATATTGGACACCATTAGGCAGGGTTTCGCGAATGACCGACAAGTTGCAGGTCAGCTTGCCGTCGCCACCCCGCGCCAGCGCGCCGGGAAAGTCATAATCATTGCACGGATTGTTGATATCTACCGGCAAGACGAGATTAGGCTGGGTTTCCTGCTTCACCGGCTTGCCGTTGAGGAACACCTGCCCCTCGCGCAATGCGATAGTGTCGCCCGGCAGACCGATGACACGCTTGATCCA